>JAZRRW010000077.1:0-7120 GCA_045651105.1 Lachnospiraceae bacterium | reverse complement strand
GGAGAAGTATTAATAACTCCGGATGAAAGCGGCAAATATACATTTTCAAATATTTGCTTACAAGAAGGAGTTGAGAGTATTAACTTTGTCCTGAGTGGCTGGCAGAATTTAGGTAAACAGGCGTACCTTTTAACTTCTGAGGTTTTAGAGGAAGTATCCTCACAAACCATGGTTTGTATTGCAGAGGGACCACGCAGTGTAAATGTGGCAATGAACATACAATTTGAATTGAATGTAGAGGATGAAAAGGTTTCCACGGAACGTGTGTGGCGAATGGAAGAAACGATAATAAAGCCGACACCAACGGTAGAGCCGACACCAACGGTAGAGCCGACACCAACGGTAGAGCCGACACCAAGCGTAGAGCCGACACCAACGGTAGAACCAACACCAACGGTAGGGCCAACGCCAACGGTAGGGCCAACGCCAACGGTAGAGCCGACACCAACGGTAGAGCCGACACCAAGCGTAAAACCAACACCAACGGTAGGGCCAACGCCAACAGTAGAACCAAATCCAACCATAGAACCTAGCCCAACGATTGAAGTGTCGTCAACCGTGGATGCCGGCGATAATTTACATTTTGGACGATATATCGTCCTCATGTTGCTTTGCAGTATGTTATTATTAACAGGAGGCTATGCTGTAAGGCATTACGGAAAGGAAGAGGTGAAAAAATAACAATGAATAACACAGCGGTAAATGTACATAGAGTGGAAGAGCGTTCTCCAAGAGAATGCAGGGAGTTGATAAATCGTCTGAGTCGTATTGAAGGTCAAGTGCGTGGTATTCGAGGCATGATTGAAAAGGAAGCCTACTGTACAGATGTATTGATACAGGTATCAGCAGTCAACGCAGCACTCAACAGTTTTAACAAGGTGCTCTTGTCCGGACATATTAAGAACTGCGTTACGCAGGACATTTTAGAAGGCAAAAATGATACCGTGGATGAGCTGGTTGATACCATGCAAAAATTAATGAAATAATAACGATGGGGGTGCCATTATATGGTAGCCCCATTCTACTTCCTCAACAGTTCTTTCTCTATCTCCGGAAAATAAGACAGCATAGGTTTAACCCTCTCCCCTTTAAACACCCTTCGTTTATAATTATTTAAAATAGCCATAATAGTACCGGTCAGGCTTAGCACGCCAATCAGGTTGGGGATAGCCATAAGGCCGTTAAAGGTATCGGAGAGCGCAATAATCAAGTCCACGTTCAGGGTGCAGCCCAGTAAAATTACTGCAATATATATGTATTTGTAAAGAGTAACTGCTTTGGCTCCCAAAAGGTATTCGCAGGCCTTAGCACCATAAAAGTTCCAACCGAGAACGGTAGCAAAGGCAAAAAGTGTCACAGCAGCAGCCATAAAGATACCGCCTGCAAGGCCAAAGGAGCTGCAAAAGGCTTCTGTGGCTAAGGATAGGCTGGTACTTTCTGTTAGGGCACGACCGGTATTCAAATCTACCAGCCCGCTTGTCAAGATGACCAGGGCTGTCAGGGTGCAAATCAAAATAGTATCAAAAAACACTTCAAAAATCCCCCATAGTCCCTGTTCTACAGGTTCGCTCACATCAGCGGTGGCGTGAACAATGACGGAGGAACCCATGCCGGCTTCATTGGAGAATACCCCTCGCTTAAAGCCACAGGTAATGGCCTGTTTTAAGAGGAAACCGCCGGTGCCACCGACTGCTGCCTGCAGAGAAAAGGCATGCCTCAAAATAGAAGCAAAAGCAGGAATAATCAGTTCTCCGTGGGAGGCAATGATGATCACTGCACCGAGTATATAAAAGCCGGCCATAAAAGGCACTAAAGTTTCATTGGCTTTGGCAATGCGGGTTAATCCTCCCAGGATTACAAAGGCAGCAGCAACGGCCACCACAACACCCAGAATAAAGCTGTCAACCTTCATATTGCCGGTAAAAGAAGTGAGACTGAAAATACTCTCCCGGATAGAAGCAATCTGGCTTAAATTTCCGATGCCAAAGGAAGCCAGCATCGTAAAAAGCGCAAATAATAATGCCAGCACTCTGCCTAAGGATTTGCAGCCTCTTTTGCCCCCTAATCCATATTCCAGATAATACATAGCACCACCACACCATTCCCCTTCGGCATTTCTGCGGCGGAAGTAAATACCCAGGATTTTTTCGGCAAAGGAGGTAATCATACCGACCAGAGTGGCTATCCACATCCAGAAAATAGCCCCCGGACCACCTATGGTAATGGCATAGGCTATACCGGAAATATTGCCGGTACCAATGGTGGCAGAAAGGGCGGTACATAAAGCCTGAAATTGAGAAATGGATTTCCCTTCCGGAGCAGAACAGGGATATGAATCAGGGCAGCAGACAGTGGCTTTCTTAACCAAACTTCCTACCGTTTTGCGTAGTGCGTAGAAAAAATGTGTAAACTGGAAGCCTTTTGTCAGGAAGGTTAAAAGCACGCCTGTACCAATAAGCAGAGTCAGTGCAGGAGTACCCCAGACAATTTTGTCTGCCATATCATTTATCTGAGCAATGATTTCTATCATAATTGAATCCTAATAAATTACTCATGAAAATATATGTTAAAATAAAGGGGAAGATGAGAAAAAATTCATTGATAACTAGACAAAATCATGTATATATTGTATAATTATAGCAGATAATATGTTATCTAAAATCGGTTGAAACAATTAAAAACAGACAATATATTATCTGTTTTTGGGGTTTGAAAAGAATGGCGTAAAGGGCGGAAATTGTAAAGGAGGCGAGCCTATGGAGTCGTTTGTATGGCAAACAGCGGAGGAAATAAATTTGGAATTGGCAAAGCGTGTACGGAGCATTCGCAAGCGTAAGTCGATTTCCCAAGAGGAGCTAAGCGTTCAAAGCGGGGTGAGTTATGGTTCTATTAAGCGTTTTGAGACTACGGGGATGATTTCCTTAGTATCCTTGACGAAGCTTGCCATGGCACTTGGCTGTGTAGAAGAAATGCGCAGCCTTTTTGAGGATGTGCCGTATATGAGTATTGAGGAGGTTATTCGTGAGGGAAGAAAATAAATTACAGGTTTATTATCATGAACGTCTCGTGGGAACCCTGGCGCAGACGGAGAAAAAAATGATTGCCTTTGCTTATACGGATGAATGGTTGGAGAATGGATTTTCTATCAGCCCTTTTTCGCTGCCCCTTAAGAAGCAGGTTTTTGTGCCTGTTAAGCATTATTTTGGTGGGCTGTTTGGTGTGTTTGCGGATAGTTTGCCGGATGCATGGGGCAATGTGCTGCTTAATAGGGTTTTGAAGAAAAACGGAGTAGTGTCAGGTGAAATAGGTGCGCTGGACCGACTGGCTATTGTGGGTGATTCCGGTATGGGTGCCTTGTCGTATAAGCCAATAAAAACGTATCCGGGAGAAATGGCTTTTTTGTCTTTGGATGAATTGGCAAAGCAGTGTAAAGAAATGTTGAACACCGGGGATAGTAAGGATTTAGATGAATTATACCGACTTGGTGGTACCAGTGGCGGTGCCAGACCAAAGGTAATGGTTGAGATGGAGGGGCAGTCATGGATTATTAAATTTCCTGCCCATGTGGATGAACCGGAGACCGGTTTTATGGAGTATGAATATGCCAGATGTGCCAGACTGTGTGGTATATATATGACCCAAACAAAGCTTTTTCCATCTGAAGAGTGTCTGGGATATTTTGGAACCAGGCGCTTTGACCGTAAGCCCACGCAGGGTAGTGGGGAGGATGAGAGGGTGCATATGTTGACAGCAGCAGCTCTTTTGGAGTTGGATTTTACCCAACCAAGTCTGGATTACCATGCATTGATGAAGCTTACCAAGATTATAACCAGAGACAATAAATATGATATGGAGCAAATGTATCGCCGCATGTGCTTTAATGTATTTGCCCATAACAGAGATGACCATTCTAAAAATTTTTCTTATTTGTATGATGAGGCAAAAGGAATGTGGCGTTTGAGTCCGGCCTATGACCTTACCTACAGCAATACCTATTATGGCGAGCATACCACCACGGTGGATGGCAATGGACGTAATCCCGGCCATAAGGAAGTGGTAGCCGTAGGTGTAAAAGCAGGTCTGAATAAAACCTGGTGCGAAAAGTGTGCAAAAGAAATTGAAGAATGCGTGAAGGAGGAATTGAGACAGTATTTAGTTTGATATAAACTACTCAATCTCTCCATATAAATAAGCATTCAGTATATTTCCTGGCGCATCATAATAGAAGCTGCTGTTGTAATCGTCAATTTTCTCGCTATATTATCGCTATGATAAATATCAGCTAAATCATATATTTTTTGGAGTCTTTCTTTGCCCAAAGCATTGACTATAATTGCTCGTGGATTTTTGGTTTTGCGAGCAATATAATCGATCAGACTGCAGGTAAAAAAAGATCGTTCTCTTTTTGGGGTTCTCTTCCAATCATTTGGGCACCTCATTTGTTGTGTTTTGGTACTAAAAATATAACACGTATTGGAAGAAAACACAAGTACTCTTGCTTTTTTTGGAAAATAGAGGTATTATTTATCATTATGATCATTATGATTAACCACAATTAGTGGTAGTAAGTATTACCAAGGAGTTTTTATGATGAACCCAAATACCCAAAAAACCACAGAGAAACGTGCTCTGTTTTCGTTAATATTTTCTATGTTTGTTTTTGGTACCATTGGCATTTTCCGTAAGTATATTCCCTTATCTTCGGGGATGTTGGCCATGGCCAGAGGCTTTATTGGTGCAGTATTTTTACTGCTTGTCATTTTTTTAAGACGTGAGAGGATGTCGAAGGAGGCCATCAGAAGGAATCTGCTTTATCTGATTACATCAGGTGTATGCATCGGCTTTAATTGGATTTTATTGTTTGAGGCATATCGGTATACCACGGTGGCCACGGCTACGCTTTGTTACTATCTGGCACCGATTTTTGTAATATTGGTGTCTCCTGTGGTTTTAAAGGAGCGTATAAGCCCGAAAAAGCTTATCTGCGTGTGTGTAGCACTGGTTGGTATGGTTTTTGTGTCCGGTGTGCTGAATGCCGGCTTTACGGGGCTTGCAGAGCTAAAGGGTGTGCTGTTTGGGCTGGGTGCGGCAATTTTGTATGCCAGTGTTATTGTAATGAATAAGAAATTAATAGATATTTCGGCTTATGATAAGACGATTGTGCAGCTTATTTGTGCGGCGGTAGTACTGGTGCCGTATATACTTTGCACAGGGGAGCTGTCTACAGCGGCCTGGGAGGCTCGTACAGTGCTTCTGGTGCTGGTGGTTGGTGTTTTACATACCGGTGTGTCTTACGCCCTGTATTTTGGCTCTATGGCGTTTTTAAAAGCTCAGACGGTGGCGATTTTTAGTTACATAGACCCAATGGTAGCTATTTTTTTGTCAGCTATTTTATTAAAGGAAGGGCTGGATGGCTTGACCCTTCTTGGAGCAATAATGATTTTGGGGGCTGCTTTTGCCAGCGAACTGCCTGAGAAAAAGGAATAATTCATATATTGAAAGTGACGCAGGCTTTTTTATTAAGGTCTGCTTCATTTTTTTGTTGAAAAACGTGCGCAGTAGTGGTAAAATTAATAAAATATTTATTTTTACAGGACGATTTTGTCGAAAGGCGTCCGGAGGGAGAAGATATGAAGAATAAACTAAAAAAGATTATTCCAATTATTTTGGCGGCGGCACTGGTGGGTGCTGCAGCGTATTTTACCGCAGGTAAGGATGTATATGCTACCTGGTGGTCATTGGTTCCGCCAATACTTGCTATTGCATTGGCATTAATTACGAAGGAAGTGTACAGCTCTCTGTTTATCGGTGTGGTATCAGGTGCACTATTGTATTCTAATTTCAACTTTGAAGGCACGGTAAACCATGTTTTTGTGGATGGCGTGCTTGCAGTGCTGACAGATGTATGGAACGTAGGTATTATTATTTTCCTGGTATTTTTGGGTGCCATGGTGGTAATGATGAATCAGGCAGGCGGTTCCGCAGCCTTTGGTGAGTGGGCAAGTAAGCATGTAAAGTCCAGAGCAGGCGCTATGCTTTGTACTGTTTTCTTGGGAATGCTGATTTTTATTGACGATTATTTTAACTGTTTGACGGTAGGCAGCGTTATGCGTCCGGTAACAGACAAGAATAAAGTTTCCAGAGCAAAGCTTGCGTATCTGATTGATGCTACGGCAGCACCTGTTTGTATTATTGCACCGATTTCTTCCTGGGCAGCAGCGGTTTCCGGCTTTGTAGAGGGAGAAAATGGACTTACCTTGTTTATCAGATCTATTCCATACAATTACTATGCGTTGTTATCTATTTTAATGATGTTCCTGTTGATAGCATTTAAGGTGGATTTCGGTTCCATGAAGCATTATGAGAACAATGCTGTAAAGGGCGACATTTTCTCTGACGGCAAGAATCACGCAGAGGAGAGTGTCCTAAATAAGGACTCTAAAGGCAAGGTTATTGATTTGGTGTTCCCAATTGCCTGTCTTATTGTATGCTGTGTAATCGGTATGATTTATACCGGTGGTTTCTTTGAAGGTGTAGATTTTATTTCAGCATTTGCGGATTGTGATGCTTCTTTAGGACTGGTGTTCGGTTCCTTCTTTGCACTTGTTATTACAGTTATATTTTATGTATTGCGTGGCACGCTTTCTTTTAAGAAATGTATGGAAAGTATTCCGGCAGGCTTTAATGCTATGGGACCTGCTATTCTGATTTTGACACTAGCTTGGAGCTTAAATGCCATGACAAAGTCTCTCGGTGCAGCAGAATTTGTGGCAGGTGTTATTAAGGGCTCAGCAGAAGGATTGGTATTAATTTTACCTGCAGTAATATTTGTAATTGCAGCTATTCTGGCATTTGCTACCGGTACATCATGGGGTACCTTTGCTATCCTGATACCGATTGTTGTAGATGTATTTGCACAGAGCAATTATGAGATGATGGTTATTTCCATTGCTGCATGCTTGGCCGGTTCTGTATGTGGTGACCACTGCTCACCGATTTCTGATACTACCATTATGGCCAGCGCGGGTGCACAATGCGACCACGTAACACATGTATCTACGCAGCTTCCGTATGCTATGCTGGTAGCTAAGTCGGAGGCCAAGCGGTCTTAGGAAGACAA
>JAZRRW010000076.1:0-8258 GCA_045651105.1 Lachnospiraceae bacterium | reverse complement strand
TGGACTGGCGGCTTCTGACAGCGATTTGGATTTGCCGACCATTGCAAGGCTTTGCGATGTATTTTATATCCGTGGCACAAAGTGCGGAGCTTTGATGGGAGAAGCAGTGGTTATTACCCATGAAGCTTTAAAGAAGGATTTCAGGTACCTGATGAAGCAAAAGGGCGGCATGCTTGCCAAAGGACGCTTGCTGGGGCTTCAGTTTATAGGACTTTTTGAAAAGAGGCCGGTGGACAGTACTAAGGAAGACTGCATTACCTTGTATGAAGAGGTTGGCCGTCATACTATTTACTTGGCGGATAAGCTGCGTAAGGCTATCCACGAAATGGGTATTCCTTTTTATAATGAAAATACTACTAACCAGATTTTTATTGTGTTAGAGGACAGACAGGTGGCCGAAATCAGCAAAGAATTTTCTCTGGGATATACAGAGCGTGTGGACGATACCCACAGTGTGATGCGTATTTGTACCTCTTGGGCTACCAAAGAGGAGAATGTGGATGCTTTAATCGCGGCATTAAAGGCATTAGCATAAATATATTTAAAAAGAGGTTACTGCGATGAGTAAGGAGACAATCAAGGCTTTGAGGGGGCTTATGATTTTTGCTGCAGTGTTGGTACTGGCGGTTTTACATTTAGATAAGGTCATTATGTTTATAGGTCTGGTAATCGGCATATTGCGTCCCTTTTTAATCGGTGCGGCAGTTGCTTTTATTATCAATATTCCAATGAAGGCAATAGAAGACAGGCTCTTTGCCCGCAAGAACAAGCTTTCAAAATGGAAGCGACCGCTCAGCTTTCTTCTTTCCATCCTGGCTGTCGTCGTAGTTTTTTGGGCTGTCTGGATGTTAATTATTCCGCAACTGGGTGCTACTGTCAGTGAGCTTGCCATAAAGATTCCTGCCTTTTTCAGGGAAACCTTGAAAATTTTGCAGGAGGTCTTTGATAACAATGCCCAAATCCAGGAGTATATAGCAGAGTTAAATATTGCAAACTGGGATTGGAACGGTATTATTGCAAAGATTGCGGATGCTCTTGGAAATGGTATCGGCAGCGTGCTGGTGTCTACCGTATCTGTGGCAGGCAGTATTTTTAGTGTAGTGTTTGATGGTGTGATAGCATTTGTTTTTGCTATTTATGTACTGATGCAGAAGGAGACTCTGTCAGGCCAGTTTGAACGTCTGGTGCAGGCGTATCTGCCGGAGAAGCTTTGCCTAAGAATTAGAAAAGTGTTAAAGCTTTTAAATAAGAATTTCAGTAGCTTTTTCTCCAGTCAGTGCCTGGAAGCAGTGATTTTGGGCACTCTGTTTGTAGTTGTAATGAGTATTTTCAGTTTCCCGTATGCAGTATTAATCGGTACCTTGATTGCGGTTACGGCTCTGGTTCCTATTGTTGGGGCCTTTATTGGATGTGCCGTGGGTGCTTTCCTGATATTGGTTGAGGATCCGATTTTGGCCGTTGGCTTTGTAATCATGTTCCTGGTATTACAGCAGTTGGAGGGCAATCTCATATATCCAAGAGTGGTGGGAAGCTCTGTAGGTCTGCCGGCTATCTGGGTGTTAGTAGCAGTCAGCGTGGGTGGCAGCCTGTTTGGTGTGGTAGGTATGCTTATCTTTATACCGATTACTTCTACCTTATATACACTTTTGAGAGAGGACGTAAATGAACGAAATGCAAAAAAAACAAGGCTTGCAGCCAAGGCAAAAACAAAATAGTATCTGCCCTGTATCAGGTAAATGCGGTGGCTGTGATTGGATAGGCAGACCATACGAGACACAGCTGGAAGCTAAGAAAAAGGCTGTAGAAAAGCTTTTAGAGCCTTTCTGCAGGCTCGAGGGCATTATAGGTATGGAGGAGCCTTTTTATTATCGCAATAAGGTCCACGCGGTCTTTGACAGGGATAGAAAGGGCAATGTCATATCAGGCATTTACGAAAAAAACAGTCATAGGGTAGTGCCGGTGGAGAAATGCCTGATTGAGGAACAAAAATCCGGTGAAATCATTCAGACCATACGTAAGCTTTGCAAAAGCTTTAAGATAAAAACCTATGATGAGGATACGGGGTACGGACTTTTGCGTCATGTGTTGGTGCGCTCCGGTTATCATACCGGTGAATACATGGTGGTGCTGGTGCTTGGCAGTCCCATTTTGCCCTCCAAAAATAACTTTGTGAAGGCACTCAGAGCAGAGCATCCGGAAATTACCACAGTAATCATTAATGTCAATGATAGGAAAACAAGTATGGTACTGGGAGAGAAGGAGCAGGTAGTCTATGGTAAGGGCTATATTGAGGATGTGCTCTTAGGCAAGACCTTCCGTATTTCTCCCAAGTCCTTTTATCAGATAAATCCGTTACAGACAGAGAAGTTGTACGGGAAGGCTATAGAATACGCGGGACTTACCGGTAAAGAAGTGGTTGTGGATGCCTATTGCGGCACCGGTACCATTGGTATCCTTATGGCAGACCATGCCAGGGAAGTTATTGGTGTGGAGATGAACAAAGACGCTGTAAAGGACGCGCGTATCAATGCCAAACGAAACGGAATCCAAAATATCAGCTTCTATGAGAAGGATGCCGGGGAATTCTTGGTACAAATGGCAGAGCAGGAGGCCAAGGTAGATATTGTAGTCATGGACCCGCCCAGAGCAGGCAGTGACGAGGCCTTTTTATCCTCTGTGGTGCGTATTGGTCCCAAGAGAGTGGTATATGTGTCCTGCAATCCGGAGACACTGGTAAGAGATTTGAAATATTTGACAAAACAGGGGTACAAAGTTAGACGAGCCCATGCAGTAGATATGTTTGCACAGACCAGCGAGCATACGGAGCTGGTGGTTTTGTTAGGAAAGGCATAAAATAAATGAATAAGGCGACTTGGATACAAGTTTTTAAAATAGGAATAGGTAGTGCAGTGGCTATTTTTCTGGCAGAATGGATGGGACTTACTTATGCTACCAGCGCCGGAATTGTAACCCTTCTGACTATTCAGAATACGCGAAAAGACACCTTTCATCTGGCTATAAAACGTATTATATCTTTTGGTGTTACCATGCTTTTGGCATGGGGCAGTGTAGCCCTTATCCCTTGGCATGTCATTGCCTTTGGGCTGTTTATGCTGCTTCTGGTGGGTATCAGCTACTATCTGGATTGGAACGGTGCTATTAGTGTGAATGCGGTTATAGGTACCCACATCATTATTATGGAACGTGGTATGAGCTGGGGCTTGGTATGGAATGAAGCAGCAATGGTTCTCATTGGTATTGTCATTGCAGTTCTTTTTAATATGCACATGCCAAGTAAGGAAGGCGAACTTCAGATGGATATCGCACATATTGATAGATATATGGATGAAAATCTACATTCCATTTCAGACCATTTGTGCAGTCATTCCAAGCTGAACAAAGACAAAAAGCACCTAAAATCCTTGCTGGAGCATATATCAGGTGCCATTGAGAAGGCCTATGCCAACAGAAACAATACACTGAAAAGTCACTCTGATTATTATATACATTACCTGAATCTGCGCAAGGAACAATGTGAGATTTTGCTGCATGTATATTATATTGTGGCTCACCATGATTTTGTGGTGGAAGAAGCAACTATCGTAGCAGAGGTCATTCGTGAGGTGGCAGAGCATTTACATGTACAGCGTGAAATCGGCATGATTAAGGTGCGGATTGATAAGGTTACAGATGGCATTATTCACGGAGAAATGCCTGCAAATCATCAGGAGTTTGAAGGTAAGGCGGTGCTGTACCAGTTACTTAATGAGCTGAGAGAATTATTGTGGCATCAGGAAGTATTTGTGGAAAATGTTACCGAAGAGCAGATTTTGGCTTATTGGGAATGAGAAGGGCAGAGAGTATAAATCGGACTGCCCCTGCCAACTTGGCAGGGGTTCATGCTATGCATATTAAAAGAAACTTGTAATAAAAATTTCTAAACCTATAAAAATCAAAATGATACCACCGAAGATGTTTGCTTTGCCGGCCAGCTTAGTGCCGGCTTTTTTGCCGATTTGCAGTCCAAACATACAAATTACAAAGGTGACAACGGCAATAATGAATGCAGCTACAAGGGCCTCTGCCAAGCCATATTCCGCGATAGTGAAGCCTACGGAAAGAGCGTCAATAGAGGTGGCAATACCTTGTATAATAAGGGCTGAAAGACCGATGCCCTGGTGTTCCTCTTCACAGTCACAAGCTTTGTTGCCATCCAAAAGCATCTGAATTCCAATATATCCAAGAAGACCCAGAGCAATCCAAGGGATAAGTTTTTCGAAGGCAGTCATATACTGCAAGATAGTGTGCACAAAAAACCAACCGATAAGAGGCATTAAAGCCTGAAAAACAGCGAATACGCCTGCTATAATGGACATTTTGTGTGGCTTCATACATGGCTCATGCAGTCCGTTTGCAAGGGATACACTAAAGGCATCCATAGCCAATCCCACACCTAAAAGCATACTGTTAAAAAAGAAAATAAAATGAAGTTCCACCTTTGCTCCTCCTTTGTCTCAAGGTAGAATAGCATAAAAGGAAATATATGTCAAGGAGCTAAAAATACTTGTCAGAATAATAAAAATGTGCTATAAAGTTAGCAAAGACTAACTTTACGGAGAGGACAAAAAATAGGTAACTGCCAGCAAGTCTGCGCAGCCTCCGGGTGACAAGTTCCTTGCAATAAATGCATCATCCAGAGCTTCCAGTTGCTCATAAGACGGCAGTTTGTTTGTGTCTAAAAGTGTGCGTGCAGCAGTTGCAGCATAGGCAGAAAAAAGCTTGCTGGAAATGAAATGAACCGTATTATGGCTATGCGTAAGGCAAGGAAAAGCCTGAATAAGTAAAGTTAATCTTGCATATCATAAAAATTTATGATATATATAATATGTCCGGGGAAACAGGTGCAAGCCCTGTACGAGCCCGTCGCCGTGAGGCACATGAAGAAGTATAAGTCTTACCCGATGCCACAGTCGGGAACAAGCCATTGGAGCAATCTGAGAAGGCTGATTTGTATGGTGTCAAGTCGGAATATCCGGACAATAACCTCAAGCTTATAACCGCGAGTGCCGGTTTTGTGAGGAATATTTACAATTTCAAAGGAGACAAAGAATATGCAAATGAAATCTTTTAACAAAAAGTTGTCATGCATCCTTTGTACAGTGTTGATTGTGGCTATGGCACTGATTACAACCGCTTGCAGCGACGACACCAACGCAAATGATGTATCTACGGAGAGCACTGTTACTATGACTGATGGTGCGGTTCTGGGAGAGGGAGCGACTGCATTTCACTTTACTGTAGTGGACAAGGATGGCAAGGAAATTACCTGTGAAATCCACACGGACAAGACTACGGTAGGGGATGCTTTACTGGAACTGGGACTGATTGCCGGTGATGAAGGACAGTATGGTCTTTATGTAAAGACTGTAAACGGCCTGACTGTTGATTACGACAAGGACGGCAAATACTGGGCCTTTTATGAAAATGGTGCGTATGGTTTGGCAGGTGTAGATATGACTAAAATCACAGCAGGTGCAAATTACGCCTTTAAGGTGGAGTAGTCGTGAAGCTCACAGTTAGAGAAATGGCAGTGTTTTCCATGCTTGGAGCGGTGATGTATGCTTCCAAGATGATTATGGAGTTTGCCCCTAATATACATCTTTTGGGTGCATTTATTGTAGCTTTTACAGTTGTCTACAGAAAAAAGGCATTGTATCCAATATATGTTTTCGTGCTTTTAATAGGACTTTTCAACGGGTTTAATACATGGTGGCTTCCTTATTTATATATATGGACGATACTCTGGGGCGCAGTGATGTTGCTTCCCGGCAATATACCAAAGAAATGGCGGCCGGTTGTGTATATGGTAGTGAGTGCTCTGCATGGCTTCTTGTACGGCACTTTGTATGCACCGGTGCAGGCAATTATGTTTGGACTAAATCTGGAAGGGACCATAGCTTGGATTGTGACAGGGCTGCCTTGGGACTTTCTTCACGGGGTGAGCAATTTCTTCTGCGGCATACTAATTGTGCCGATTATTACTGTACTGAGACTGGGCGAAAAAAACGCGAATTCAACATTATAATTTCATAGGTTTAAGCGATACCGGAGTTGGGATGACTCCGGTATTTTTAAAGATTTTTGGGCAGTGCTTTTAGATACATCTCCTTTTAAGCGTGTTAAATATCGGTAAATTAATACACAGACTACGCAAGATATTTCCGTACCATTTCCTGATAAAAGTCAGGATCACTGGCAAGTCTTGAGGTATAATCTCCTAAGCCATCAGCAGTCATTTTATTCATTAATTCAAACAACTGGGAGCGACCAGCTTCAAGCCCTTCATCGAGTCCGAGTTTATGTCCCTCATCAAGTCCAAGCTTACGTCCATCCTCGAAGGCGTCCTCACGTTCCAGGCGCATATGTTCTTGTTCGTTATACTCATAAATACTCACTTTCATCGCCTCCGTTCTGTTGGCTTCCAGGAAGTCCTTTAAAATACCTTCCTGAATGTATTCTTTAATCGCCTTTTCTACTGCTTCTTCAATAGGCATTGTTTCTGCATATGTACGAACACGGTGGGTATATTCCACGTAGTCCTGTAAATCCCTGCAGGTTTCTACCAGCTCCGCGTTGTGTCCTTTGTTAATATTAAAGACCTCTACAACCAATTCCAGAGAAACATCCTCACCCTGTATGGTGTATAAATCCGAAAGCTTAAATTCTTCATAATCGGGTCGTTTATCCCTGCCGTTATAAAAGACCACAAATCTGGGAGGAGGTATCATCAGCTTCTTGCTGCCGTAGATATTCATGCCCTTTATCAGCTTGGAGTACAGGTCTGATAAATACAGCAAAAACCGCAACGGGATGTTGGGGTTATAAGTGCTTTGGTGCTCGTACAGGCTTAGCCGCATGTCAATGAGAAAGGATAAATCATTCTGCATGGACATATAGATTGCGTTCTCCAGGGTGTTGATGGTAAGAAGCTCCGGGTTGGTATAGTTCTTACGACTCATAGCATTATACAACCGCAAAAGCCTTTCCTTGTTGCTGAAAAAGCATGGTAAATATTCTGGATTTATAGTCGTGCTTGGGCTTTAAATCCGGTAAGTGTGGTGTTTCAGTGTTCATACACTACCTCCTTGTGAAATTACGCAGGAGGCCCTTTCCAAAATCTCGCTGCTTTGTTAATAGGGAAACAAAAGCATTGAGATTTCTGAAATGAAAAATAGATGTTCTCGAAAATTTTATCTTTAGAAATAGTAGAAATTTAATGCTTTGTAAGTATTGTAGCACATTTTTAAGTGTAAGGCAACATAAATGTTTAAAAATTTAAAGCAAGTATTTTTCAAATATCGGTAAATTTTCTTAAATATAGCAGTTCGGCAAAATCGCGTACCAGTTGCATCTGATCCTTACTACAAAGATGAATGGTGTCTATAATGTCTTTGGATATATCATTCGGGTATAAACAGCCAAGAAGCAAATGGTTAGGTGTTGTTTCTAAATGTTCACATATTTTCAATAAAACATCCAGACTTGGCTTCTGCTTACCAGTTTCAATAGAGGACATATGATTTGTGGAGATGTCGACAAGTTCGGCTAAATCACTTTGTTTTATATGAAGTGCTTTACGGCGCTGTTGAATCCTGTTTCCTATTTGAATATACTGATCTTCCATAATACAAACGCTCCTTCGAAATTCTTTATTCATATTTTAACAATAGTGTAAATTGTTTCGAAGAATGTAATACAGAAAATATCTGTATGAGTTGTATTCTTTTGTAAATGTATTAATCTGTAGTATTTGGAATGACTTAAACAGGGGTGGAATGATTAGTCGGTAGGAACTATGGTGTATTTCTAAGTATAACGTATGTGTAGAAGGTCTTAGTATCTTTACGAAAATCAGTTGTGGTATATCCTTCATATTTATTCGCAAAGCATTCTACACTTTTCATGCCATAGCCATGTTTTTTACAGAGGCTTGAAGACTGTGGGAATGTATCAGAGTATCAAGGTATTCCTCCAGTTGTTCGTGGTCATGATATTTTGTAAGTATCGTAGCACATTTTTTGCTGTAAGGAAACAGATTTTAAAAAGATTCTAATCAACCATTTTAATCAATCACAAATCACCCCGTCTACATCCTTCATATTGCAAATTGTATTTAAATATGTATTGCCGAATTTGCTCTTATCACAGAGAATATAGCAGCGTTTGGAGTTTTTAATCATAATTTTGCGAATAGAATT
>JAZRRW010000075.1:0-14928 GCA_045651105.1 Lachnospiraceae bacterium | reverse complement strand
CTAAACCTGGCTGTGAAACCTTTGTAATGCGACCATTTTGAATGTGCTTACGCAGAAGCATACAGAAATTTGGTGCAGTAAGCGGACTCGGTTTGTTGTTTTCGGTTAAATAAACCAATGGTAGGCTTGCATTGGCGCTTAAAAGGAGTCTATACTGCGATCCATTATTCTTAATGGTCAGTAAAAGCTCATCTGCTTCGGGTTGTGCAATTTTATAAATACGTCCGCCTGTAAGTTTGTCGGAAAGCTCTTTTACCAGACAGGCTATGGTAATACCGTCAAATGCCATGATGTGTTCTCCTTGAACTGATTTTGTTTTTTTGCATAAAAATTATAGAAATAAAAATTATAAGTATTTTACCATAAAAATAGGATATGGACAAGTGCAACGATTTTGGAAAAACGGACAAAAGTTTTTTGTGGATTTCCTTGACTATTTGGCGTAAATTTTATATACTAAATAGAAATATGGGGATTTATGCTCATATACAGGAAGAGGTACCGCATGATAAAGAGTATGACAGGCTTTGGCCGATGTGAGATTATGGAAGGAAGCCGTAAGTATACGGTGGAGATGAAGTCCGTAAATCACAGATATTTGGATGTCAGTATTAAGATGCCAAAGAAATTATATATGTTCGAAAGTGCTATCAGAAGCGAATTAAAGAATTATGCTTCCAGAGGCAAGGTGGATATTTTTATTACACTGGAGGATTTTTCGGAGTCCAATGCTGTGGTAAAGTACAATAGAGAGCTTGCCAGGGAATATATGTCTTATCTGGAGGAGATGGCGGAGGAGTTTCATCTGGACAATGATGTCAGGGTTTCTGCTTTGTCACGTTATCCGGAGGTTTTGACGATGGAAGAAGTGGATGCAGACGAGGAAGAGCTTTGGAAGGAGCTGAAAAAGGCTTTTCAGGGAGCAGCAGAGATGTTTGTGGCTTCCAGAGTGGCAGAGGGCGAGCAGCTTAGAGACGACTTGATAGAGAAGCTGGATGGGATGCTTGATAGAGTGTCTTTTATCGAAGAACGTTCCCCACAGATTGTTAAGGAATATCGTGAGAAGTTGGAAGGCAAGGTGCAGGAGCTTTTAGGTGATGTGAAGGTGGATGAGGCGCGTCTGCTTACAGAGGTTGCCATATTTGCTGATAAGTCCTGCGTGGATGAGGAAATCGTGCGTCTGAAGAGTCATGTTGCCACGACTAAGGCTACATTGCTTGCCGGCGGTGATATCGGACGTAAGTTAGACTTTATTGCCCAGGAGATGAACCGCGAGGCCAATACTACTTTATCCAAGTCCAATGATTTAGAGATTTCCAATTGCGCGATTGAGTTAAAGACCGAGATCGAGAAGGTTCGTGAGCAAATTCAGAACATTGAATAAAGAGAGGCAGATTATATGAAGCAGAAGGGTCTTCTTATTGTAGTGAGCGGCTTTGCCGGTACCGGCAAGGGCACTATTATGAAGGGATTGTTAGCCAAATACAGCGAGCAGTATGCGCTCAGCGTGTCCATGACTACCCGTGCTCCGAGACCGGGGGAACGTGATGGCATAGAGTATTTTTTTGCGACGAAGGAGCAGTTTGAGCAAAAGATTCAGGCAGACGGTTTTATAGAACATGCCTGCTACTGTGACAATTATTACGGGACTCCGAGGGATTACGTAGAGAGTCAGCTGGCAGAGGGCAAGGATGTACTTTTAGAAATAGAAATTCAGGGAGCCTTACAGGTAAAGGAGAAACTTCCGGATACAGTACTGGTATTTGTAATGCCGCCAAGTGCAGAAGTGCTTTACAATCGTTTAAAGGGGCGCGGCACAGAGACAGACGAGGTGATTCGTCAGAGGATGCTTCGTGCAGTAGAGGAGAGTCAGGGCATTGAGCAGTATGATTACATACTGGTGAATGATGACATAGATATATGCGTTGAGAGCCTGCACCGGATGTTACAGTCTGAGAAGCTTAGAGCTTTCCGCAACACCACATTCATTGAGAATGTACGCAAAGAATTATTGGACCTTAAGAAAGGAGAATTATAAAATGTTACATCCATCTTATGCAGAATTAATGCAGGTAGTTAATGAGGAAGCAGAGGGGGATACTCCTGTAGTAAACAGCCGTTATTCTATCGTTATGGCTACAGCCAGAAGAGCACGTCAGTTAATTGATGGTGCAGATCCTATGGTCAGAACCAAGAAAGACAAAGCTTTAAGTGTTGCTGTTGAGGAATTAAAGCAGGGGCAGATTAAAATCCTTACAGAAGAAGAATAATCCAAGGTACTATTTACAAAAGAAAAGAGAAACTCTTGTAAGGGGTTTCTCTTTGTTTCATGTACCGAAAGCCCGGAGCTTTCGTTAAAATTATTTAGTCAGGTGATATTCAGATGAAGATTATGTTTGTATCCCTTGGCTGTGATAAAAACCTGGTTGACAGTGAAAAGATGCTGGGGTTACTTGCAGACAAAGGGTTTGAATTTACGGATGATGAATCCGAAGCGGAGGTGGCGGTAGTAAATACCTGCACCTTCATCCATGATGCGAAAGAAGAAAGCATCAACACGTTACTTGAAATGGGACAGCTAAAGACGGCAGGTAAGCTGAAGGCATTGATTGCCACCGGATGTCTGGCGCAAAGATACCATGAAGAAATTCGTGAGGAAATACCGGAGGTAGATGCTATTCTGGGCACTACAGCCATTGAGCATATTGTGGAGGCTGTAGAAGAGGTTCTTCAGGATAACAAGCCGGAGTTTCTTGAGGATATTCAGTATCTGGCGGCTACTACGGGCAGACGCGTAGTGACAACCGGAGGACATTTTGCTTATTTAAAGATTGCAGAGGGCTGTGATAAATTCTGCACGTATTGCATTATTCCAAAGGTACGTGGCAGGTTCCGTTCTGTGCCTATGGAGGACTTGATTAGAGAAGCAAGAGAGTTGGCAGAGCAGGGGGTAAAGGAGCTCATTTTGGTAGCGCAGGAAACTACCCTTTATGGTATGGATTTATATGGAAGGAAGTGTCTTGCAGAGCTGATACATAAGCTTTGTGAGATTGAAGGCTTATATTGGGTGCGTATTTTGTACTGTTATCCGGAAGAGATAGATGAGGAGTTGATTGCTGCTATTCGCGATGAGGAGAAGGTGGTTAAATATTTGGATTTACCGATTCAGCATGCCTCTGACCGTATTTTAAAGCGCATGGGTCGCAGAACCTCTAACGAGGATTTGCGCCGCATTATCGGTGCACTGCGTCAGGAAATACCGGACATTGCACTGCGTACCAGTCTGATTACCGGTTTTCCGGGGGAGACGGAGGAGGACCATGAGGAGCTTTATCGCTTTGTAAATGAGATGGAATTTGACCGTCTGGGTGTATTTACTTATTCTCAGGAGGAAAATACCCCGGCAGCACTTTTGCCTGAGCAGATTGCCGAACAGGTGAAGGAAGACCGCAGAGATGAGCTGATGGAGCTGCAACAGGCCATCGCTTTTGAAAAGGCAGAGGACATGGTTGGGCGTGTGCTTTGGTGTATGATAGAGGGGAAGGTTGCTGATGAGGACGTATATGTGGGACGGACTTATAAAGATGCGCCAAATGTGGACGGTTATATTTTTATACAGACCACGGCCACTCTTATGACGGGAGATTTTGTGAAAGTACAGGTTACGGACAGTAACGAATATGATTTGATAGGAGAGATATACCATGAATTTACCTAATAAACTTACTGTATTTCGTGTGATTTTAGTTATTCCCTTTGTGCTTATTTTATTAGGACAGAATGCCGGTTGGGGATGGTATGAAGCTCTGTTTGGCGGTGTGATGGAGTACATGGACTGGGTGGCAACTGCCATTTTCGTTCTTGCGTGTCTGACAGATCATCTGGATGGTCGGATTGCCCGTAAGCACAATCTGATTACCAATTTCGGTAAGTTTATGGATCCATTAGCGGACAAGCTTTTGGTTTCTGCAGCTATGATTTGTCTGATTGAATTAGGACGTATTCCTGCATGGGTAGTTGTAGTCATTATCAGCAGAGAATTTATTATCAGCGGTTTTAGATTGATTGCTTCAGATAATGATATTGTGATTGCTGCCAGTATGTGGGGCAAGTACAAAACAGTGTTTCAGATGATTATGGTTATTTTGATGCTTGCTAATATTCCGGTATTACAGCTTGTTACAGACATTGTAATGTGGATAGCAACCATATTGACCGTTGTTTCTTTAGTAGATTATGTTTACAAAAACCGCAGTGTTTTGAGTGATTTTAAATAAGTATGATAGTAGAATTAATTTCAGTTGGTACTGAGCTTTTAATGGGTAATATTGTAAATACAAACGTGGCATATCTTGCCAGCAGATGTGCGGATTTAGGGGCGGTTTGTTATTTCCAGACTGTAGTGGGAGATAATCCCGGTCGCTTGAAGGATACGGTCAAGCTGGCTCTTTCCAGAGCAGATGTAGTGCTGATGACGGGCGGTCTTGGTCCTACGCAGGATGATTTGACCAAGCAGACTGTGGCAGAGCTCTTTGGCAGGAAGCTTTACCGAGATGAGGCTACTTGCGAGTCACTTCGTGCCTATTTTGTAAAGAGAGGGATTGCCTGTACGGAGAATAATTTTCGCCAGGCAGACATCCCGGAGGGTGCAGAAATTTTAGTAAATAATAATGGTACTGCACCGGGGATTCATGTGTTTGATGAAGCCAAGCATGTATTCCTGATGCCGGGACCGCCGAATGAAATGAAGCCTATGTTTGAGGAAAGTGTGGCACCAAAGCTGTCAGCCCTTAGCGGTGAAGTGATTTACAGCGAAATGGTGAAGGTTTGCGGCATTCCGGAGTCCACGGCAGAGACCATGATTGCAGATATTCTGGAGGGACAGTCTAACCCTACCATTGCGCCATATGCCAAGCTGGGAGAAGTACATTTTCGTATTTCTGCCAAGGCTGCGGATGTGGAGAGCGCCAAGGCACTTGCAGAGCCGGTAGCAGAGGAGCTTATCCGTCGTTTTGGGGCAGCCGTTTATACCACCTCTGAAAAGGAAGAGCTGGAGGATGCGGTGGTAAGGCTTTGCAAAGAACACGGCTATCAGATTACCACGGCAGAATCCTGTACGGGTGGTCTTATCAGTGCCAGATTAGTCAATGTTTCCGGTGCCAGCGACTGCTTTGGACGAAGCTTTGTAACTTATGCCAACGAAGCCAAAATGGAGGAATTGGGTGTATCCGAGGATACCCTAAAGCAGTTTGGTGCTGTCAGTGAAGAAACCGCCAGAGAAATGGCTCTGGGGGCACAACGTCATGCGAAGGCAGACGTGGCAGTAGCAGTGACCGGCATAGCGGGACCTACCGGAGGCACTCCTGAAAAGCCTGTAGGGCTTGTTTATGTGGCCTGTGCAGTCAAAGAACGTGTCTGGGTGAAACGTTACTGGTTTGGCGGCAACCGCGCTAAGAATCGCGAAAATACAGCTACGGTGGCTTTGGCCATGGCAAGAAATTGTATGTTAGAGTATGATGGTGTTACGTATTATCAGGAGATGTTGTAAAATTAATTAAAAAAGTATTGACAAAAGCGAACATATGTTTTATTATGTATTTAACAGAACATTTGTTCTTCTTTGGTTAATATATACAGAGTATGAATTGATGTGTTACTACCGTGGCTTGGAGAGCATTAAGGAGATAGAACATGGAAAAAAACGAAAAACAAAAAGCACTTGAAGCGGCGTTAAGCCATATTGAGAAGTCATATGGTAAAGGTGCCATTATGAAGCTGGGAGATTCTTCTGCACAGATGAACGTGGAAACGATACCTACCGGTGCGCTTAGTCTGGATATTGCCTTGGGATTAGGTGGTATTCCAAAGGGACGTATTATCGAGATTTATGGTCCGGAGTCTTCCGGTAAGACTACCGTTACACTGCACATGATTGCCGAGGTACAGAAAAGAGGCGGTATTGCAGGCTTTATTGATGCAGAGCATGCATTAGACCCTGTTTATGCCAAAAATATCGGTGTAGATATCGATAATTTATACATATCCCAGCCGGACAATGGTGAGCAGGCATTAGAGATTACTGAGACAATGGTGCGTTCCGGTGCTATTGATATTATCGTAGTGGACTCTGTAGCAGCATTGGTACCAAAGGCAGAGATTGATGGAGAGATGGGTGAATCCCATATGGGCTTACAGGCACGTTTGATGTCACAGGCTCTCCGTAAGTTGACTGCAATTACCAGCAAATCCGATTGTACTGTAATTTTCATCAATCAGCTTCGTGAGAAGATTGGTGTGATGTTTGGTAATCCTGAGACGACTACCGGTGGTAGAGCCTTGAAGTTCTATGCATCTGTACGTATGGATGTTCGTCGTGTACAGGCTATTAAAGTAAACGGCGAGGACGTAGGTAATCGTACCAAGGTGAAAATTGTAAAGAACAAGATTGCACCTCCTTTCAAGGAAGCAGAGTTCGATATTATGTTTGGTGAAGGTATTTCTACAGTAGGGGATATTGTGGATCTTGCCGCTGAATGCAGTGTTATCAACAAATCCGGTGCATGGTATTCTTATGAAGGCAATAAGATAGGACAGGGCAGAGAAAATGCCAAGAATTTCTTAAAAGAACATCCGGAAGTTATGCGCGAAGTAGAGGCAAAGGTTCGCGAGCATTATGGTTTACAGGCTGATAATTTATCAGCTTCAGATAAAGAGAAGGACGCAGTACGTTCTTCTAAAGTTACCAAAGAAGAATAGATGTCATGACGATTACATCTATTCTGGAATACGACAAGAGAAGGGTGCTCGTCAAGCTTGATGAGCACCTTGAATTCCCTTTATATAAGGGTGAAGTGAGAAAGTATGGTCTGACAGAGGGTGAGGAAATCTCTGACGAAACTTATATAGAACTTGTAGAAAGTGTTCTTTTGAAACGTGTGAAGCTCCGTGCTATGAATTTGCTTCAGAAGCGCAGTTATACCAAGGAGGGGTTAAGACGCAAGCTTATAGAGGGCAGATATCCTGAGGAGCTGGTAGAGAAGGCGTTGGATTATGTTGCATCATATCATTATATAGATGATGTGAGGTATGCCGGAGAATATATTCGATGTTATTGTGAGTGTCGCAGCAAACGCAGGATTATGCAGGACTTAAAGACAAAAGGTGTCAGCCTAGAAGTGGCAGAAAAGGCATGGCAGACATATGAGGCTGAGTTTGCACCGGTAGATGAGGTGAGGCAGATTCAGGCACTTCTTCAAAAGAAACAATTTGATAAGAATACGGCTGATTACAAGGAAACTATGCGGATAATGAATTTTCTTTATCGTAAAGGATATAGTGTTGATTGTATAAAGCAATGCATGAATTTTGAGGAATTTTCTTAAAAATACTTTAAATTGTAAAATTTGACCATAATTTATCCTTGACATTAGGCAATTTATACATTACAATTATATAGGTGTATTTTGGTTTTGTATTTTTATACAAAATGTCCGCACAAAAATTAAATAAGGAGGAGCTTCCTGTATGTTTATGTTATCTATCGGCGTTGTTTGTCTGATAGTTCTGGCATGTCTTGCTGTGGCGATTCCGGTTACCGTATTGATTACCAATGCATATCGTAAGAATGTATCTGAGAAGAAAATCGGAAGCGCAGAAGAAAAGGCGAGGGAAATTATTGATGAAGCTCTTAAGACTGCTGAGGCTAAAAAGCGTGAGTCATCTTTGGAAATCAAGGAAGAGTCCATTCGAGTGAAGAACGAACTGGACAAGGAAATCAAGGAACGCAGAGCAGAAGTGCAGCGTTATGAAAGACGTGTTCAGCAGAAAGAAGAGACTATCGATAAGAAATCAGAGGCTATCGAGAAAAAAGAAGCTAGCTTGACAGAGAGAGAAAAAGCTCTTGAAAAAGAGAAGCTTGCAATCTCTAAGCTTAGTGAACAAAGAGTACAGGAACTGGAAAGAATCTCTGGTCTTACCTCCGACCAGGCAAAAGACTACTTATTGAAAATTGTTGAAGATGAAGTAAAGCATGAAACCGCTCTGTTGATTAAAGAATTGGATACAAGAGCAAAGGAAGAAGCGGAAAAGAAAGCAAGGGACTACGTTGTTATGGCCATTCAGAAATGTGCAGCAGACCATGTATCCGAGACCACAATCTCTGTTGTTCAGCTTCCGAATGATGAAATGAAGGGACGTATTATCGGTCGTGAAGGACGTAATATTCGTACCTTAGAGACTATGACCGGTGTTGATTTGATTATTGATGATACTCCGGAAGCAGTTGTTTTATCCAGCTTTGATCCTATTCGTAGAGAGGTAGCAAGGATTGCCCTTGAGAGACTGATTGTTGATGGTCGTATTCATCCGGCTCGTATAGAAGAGGTGGTTGAAAAGGCTCAGCGTGATGTTGAAATTATGATTAAAGAAGAAGGTGAAGCAGCAACTCTTGAAGTTGGTATTCACGGCGTACATCCTGAATTAGTTCGCTTACTTGGTAAGATGAAATTCAGAACCAGCTATGGTCAGAATGCATTAAAGCACTCCATAGAGGTGGCTCAGCTTTCAGGTTTATTAGCTGCAGAGCTTGGTTTGGATGTCAGACTTGCAAAGCGTGCCGGTTTATTACATGATATCGGTAAAGCGGTTGACCGCGAAATGGAAGGTACTCACATTCAGTTGGGCGTTGAGCTCTGTAAGAAGTACAGAGAAAATGCTACAGTTATCAATGCTGTAGAGTCTCATCACGGCGATGTAGAGCCTACTTCTTTAATTTCCTGTTTAGTACAGGCTGCAGATACGATTTCTGCTGCCAGACCGGGAGCTAGGCGCGAGACCTTAGAGGCTTATACAAGCCGTCTCAAACAATTAGAAGAAATCACAAACAATTTCAAAGGTGTAGACAAATCTTTTGCTATTCAGGCAGGTAGAGAGATTCGAGTTATGGTTGTTCCAGAACAGGTATCTGATGCAGACATGATTCTAATGGCACGAGAAATTTCTAAGAAGATTGAGGCTGAAATGGAATACCCAGGTCAGATCAAGGTTAATCTTATTAGAGAGAGCCGCGCAGTTGATTATGCGAAATAACAATCAATAACTGTACAGTTTAATAAGTAAGTAAGAAGAGCAAGAGAATCAACCCTCTTGCTCTAATTATATTATTTTGAGTTTTTTATTATTTACATTGTCCTAAAGCACAATGATCACAGCCATAGAAAGGACATTTAATCGTTCTGCCATTATATATTTTAATATAAGCAAATAACAATTCGAAAAATTCTGTGTTTGTAGGTCTATGGTACCGATATTTTTCGCCAAATATTTCTATAAGTAAAGATGTGTCATATGTATTCTTTTTCCAAATGTTTTCAATGACGGTTCTTATAGCTTTTTCGACATTTTTATCAGTCGTGTTATAATTTTCGGCAATATCAATATACAAGGTTTTCGTAATATGCCGGATGGAATTCTTATCTGTTTTCATCAGGTAAACCCCATAAGAAATGAAAGTATATCCCATATATTTGTCTGGGATATTGAGTTCTTGTAAAATGTGTTCGCTTAATAATTCGTACTTCATATAAGTCCCCCATTATAATAATTAATTTATATAAATATGTTAGTGCATGATGCCATTATAAACAACCCACAATAAGTCGATTAACGTCGATGATAGGTATAATTTGGGGAAAAATATTTAGATAAGGCATGCTTCTGTATATCTGATGAGACTGCACGGATTTAAAGCCGGGTAGTAAAAGCGTGAGGGGATTGCCGATAGACGGCAATCCCCTCACGCCAAATAATGTCTCATCACTTTCAGTGCATTTTTTTCCAGCCTGGACACCTGTGCCTGGGATATGCCAATCATATCGGCCACTTCCATCTGGGTTTTTCCTTCGAAGAAGCGGAGGGTGATGATTTCTTTCTCACGTTCGCCAAGGCGTTTCAGGGCTTCATTTAAGGAGATTTGCTCTACCCAAAGTTCTTCTTTGTTTTTCTTGTCACTAATCTGGTCCATGACGTAAAGGGTGTCACCGCCGTCTGTGTAGATGGGTTCGTACAGGCTCATAGGGCTCTGAATAGCGTCCAGGGCATATACGATATCCTCGCGGGGAATACCGATTTCTGCAGAAATTTCTTCCAGGGTTGGTTCTTTCTGGTTGGCCTTCTGCATGGCTTCTTTGACCTGCAGGGCGCGGTAGGCGATGTCTTTTAGAGAACGACTGACACGTATACTTCCGCCGTCTCTTAGGTATCGTCTGATCTCGCCTATAATCATGGGTACGGCATAAGTACTGAATTTTACGCCGAGGGTCCGATCGAAGTTATCAATGGCCTTTATGAGACCTACACAGCCTATTTGAAATAAATCGTCCACGTTTTCATCACTGCCGCCAAAACGCTTGATAACGCTTAAAACAAGTCTTAAATTGCCTTCTATATATTGTTCTCTGGCTGCCATGTCGCCTTCTGCTATTCGGTCAAAAAGGCGTGCTTTTTCATCTTCCTTTAAAAGTGGCAGCTTGGCTGTATTGACGCCGCATATTTCTACTTTTCCCATAAAACCTCCAACATGTAATCTTTGCAAATTACTTATCTTTGGTAGAAGACATCAGAAAACCGTGCTGATAAACAATAGTATGGTCCGAAGCGTGGAAATTTATGCTGTTCATTCATATAATAAAATAAAAAGGTATGTCATGTTATTTTCTGAATTAAGGTGTAAGGAAGTTATTAATATTAGAGATTGCAGTAAGTTGGGGAGGGTGCAGGATGTTGAGTTTAATGCCTGCACCGGTTGTATTGAAAAAATTTTTATACCGGCATGTGGCAAATTCAGCTCTTTTTTTCCAACAGAGCCGGATTATGTGATATGTTTTAATGAAATTAAACAGATAGGTCCTGATATTATTCTGGTTGACGTGAAATAAGTATTTTGTTAAAATAAGATAATACATTTATTTAGGAAGGTACTCAAGATGAGATGTCCATTTTGTAATTATGAAAACACAAAGGTAATTGATTCCAGACCGGCGGAGGAAAGTAACTCTATTCGCAGAAGACGCACCTGTGAGGAGTGTGGTAAGCGTTTCACCACCTATGAAAAAATTGAAACCTTGCCGGTTATGATAGTAAAAAAAGACGATAGCCGTGAGCCTTATAATCGTTCCAAGATTGAAAAAGGGATTATGCGTGCCTGTCATAAGCGTCCTATCAGCTCTGAGCAGATGTCAGAGGCTGTTGATTATGTAGAGAACCGTATTTTTTCTCTTGAGAGGAATGAGGTGGATTCCTCTTATGTGGGAGAGCTGATTATGGAGAGACTTAAGGCATTGGATGCGGTGGCTTATGTCAGGTTTGCATCTGTTTATAGGGAATTCAAGGATGCCGATATGTTTATGGAAGAGTTAAAAAGTGTCTTTAACAAGTAGGAGCATTTATGTTTAGAAGTTTTTATCCGGATGCATATGTGGAAAGTGTGCATGATGTGGATTTTGAAGCCTTTAAGGAGAAAGGGTACAAGGCTGTACTCTTTGATATTGATAATACACTGGTTTGTCATGGGGCACCTGCAACTCAGGAGATTATTGTTTTTTTTCAGAGGCTGAAGGAAATGGGATATGAGGCAATGGTGATGTCCAACAATAAGGAGCCACGTGTGAAAAGCTTTGCAGAGGCTGTAGGCGGTATTGGTTATGTTTATAAGGCCGGTAAGCCTTTAAAGGCTTCGTATTTGCGTTGTATGGAGCTTATGGGCTCTGACAGCAGCAGCACCTTGTTTGTGGGGGATCAGCTGTTTACGGACGTTTGGGGCGCCAAGCGGTGTGGTATATACAGTATTCTGGTGCAGCCTATTGATAAGCACGAGGAAATACAGATTGTCTTAAAGCGTTATTTAGAACGTATTGTACTTTATTTTTATAAAAAGGAGTGTGAGAGACTTGGGCATAAATATTAACGGACATACAAAGACTCTTGGTGTCATTGGTAATCCGATTGCGCACACACTTTCACCGGTCATTCACAATGAATTAGCCCGGATTTACGGGCATAATCTGGTTTATCTGCCGTATCTGGTGGATACGGATGTAGAAGGTGCTGTCAGAGGGGCTGCAGCTCTTCATTTTGGTGGCTTAAATGTGACTATTCCTCACAAAACAGAGGTGTTAAAGTATGTATCTGAGATAGATCCTTTTACGGAACGAATTGGTGCTGCCAATACACTGGTTCCTGTAGAGGGGGGCTTTAAGGCTTACAACACGGATATTCCGGGGTTGTATCGCGGTATGGTCAGTGATGGTGTGGCGTTAGAGAAGGAAGCGGTTATTATTTTAGGTGCCGGCGGTGCTGCCAGAAGCGTTGCCATGATTGCTTTGGAAAAGGGGGCTTCACACATTTATATGCTGAATCGTACTCTGAGTCGTGCGCAGGCTATTGCAGAGGAGGTAAATGGTTATGCGCAGAGAGCCTTTGTAACTGCTATGGAGCTTTCGGATTATACATGTCTTGCAGGCAGGAAGTATTTATGTATTCAGACCACCAGTGTGGGTATGCATCCGAAGGAAGGCTGTGCAGCCATTGAGGATCCGGCCTTTTACGATATGTTACATACGGGTTATGATATTATTTATAATCCTTATGAGACAAGGTTTATGTCTTTGGTAAAGGCGCATGGCGGACAAGCCTTTAACGGACTGAAGATGCTGCTTTACCAGGGTATCATAGCTTACGAATTATGGAATGATATCTCTGTATCGGAAGAGGTGGCAGAACTGATATTACACAAGATGAGAGAGGCATTGGGATTATCATGAAGGACCATGTAATACTGATTGGATATATGGGCAGCGGTAAGTCTACCGTGGGCTTTAGGCTAAGCTACAAATTAAAAAGGTGTCTGATTGACACGGATAAGCTGATTGAGCGCAGAGAAGGGATGAGTATCAGCAACATGTTTGCTCTAAAGGGGGGGGCATACTTTAGGTCAAAGGAAACGGAGTGTCTGAACAGTCTTTTTAAAGAGCTGGGGAGCAGGATTATTTCTCTGGGCGGGGGGACTCCCGTGAGAGAGGAAAATCGTGAGATTATAAAGCGTCTGGGTAAGGTGATTTATTTAAAGGCATCTGCGGATACTATTTATGAAAGGGTAAAGTATGATACCTCAAGGCCGTTGTTGCAATGTGAAAATCCCAGAGCACGTATTGAGGAGATGTTGTCCGAGAGAGATCCCATATATGCCGGCATAGCAGATATTGTTATCTCTGTGGACGGCAAAAAAATGAAAGATGTAGTCAAAGAGATTGTGGAGGCAGTACTTGATGAAGATATTAGTCATTAACGGACCTAATTTAAATTTTTTGGGCATTCGTGAAAAAAGTGTATACGGTACGCAGGATTATGAATATCTGAAAAATATGATTGCAGGGAAGGCACAGGCAATCGGAGCCGATATAGAGGTGTTTCAGAGTAATTATGAAGGCGGTATTATTGACAGAATTCAGGAGTCTTATTTTGATGGGACGAAGGCTTTAATCATTAATCCCGGTGCATATACGCATTACAGTTATGCCATTCGTGATGCCTTGGCCAGCATTGTTGTGCCAAAGGTAGAGGTACATATTTCTGATATTACAAAAAGAGAGGCCTTTAGACAGGTCTCTGTGACACGAGAAGTATGTGATTATCAGATTTATGGACGTGGTTTACAAGGTTATTTGGATGCAATTGATTATTGTTTGGCACAAATTGAAAAAAATGGTTGAAAAAGTGTGCTGAATATTGTAAACTAGTATAAGAATATCGTTACAAATTTTAGGAGGATTATTTATGATTTCTGCAGGTGATTTCAGAAATGGCGTTACCCTCGAGATTGAAGGTAACTTCGTTCAGATTATTGAGTTTCAGCATGTTAAGCCGGGTAAGGGTGCAGCATTTGTTAGAACCAAGTTAAAAAACATTATCAATGGTGGTGTGGTTGAAAGAAGTTTCAGACCAACCGAAAAATTCCCAGCAGCGCGTGTAGACAGAAAGGACATGCAGTATTTATATAATGATGGTGAATTTTTCTATTTTATGGATAATGAAACCTACGACCAGATTCTTTTGACTACTGATGTAATTGGCAATGCTTTGAAATTCGTAAAAGAAAACGAAATGTGCAAGATTTGTTCTGTTAATGGCAATATCTTTGCAGTTGAGCCACCTACTTTCGTGGAATTAGCTATCACTGATACAGAGCCGGGCTTCAAGGGAGATACCGCTACAGGTGCTACCAAGCCAGCTACTGTTGAAACAGGCGCTATTGTATATGTTCCGTTATTCGTTGAAATCGGTGACGTAATCAAGATTGATACACGTACTGAGGAATATTTATCCCGCGTATAAGCTACATGGACTAAAATTGAATACAATAAAAGCTAGGAGCCTATATTTCCTAGCTTTTTTGTTTGTATAAATTGCACAAAAGGGTGTCTAAAAAACACTAATTGGTAACACGTTGGTAACACGTTGGCAACAAATTAGTAGTTTACTTTATTGATTTCGTTTCGCAAATCAGAAACATCCATGTGAGTGTATACTTTGTCTGTAGTTCCTTTTCTTTCGTGTCCGACGATTAATTGCAAAGAAAGCCTGTCAACCTTGCACTTGCTGGCAACAGTAATAAAGGTATGTCTGGTATCATGAAACCTGTGCTCATTTTCCAAAATAAGATTTATTTTTTTTAAGTTTCTGGCAACGAAGTTATTGTATGTGACTACGTAGCCTTTTTCGTTTACTATAAGTTTTTCTTTGTCGTATTTTTCGCTATTTTCATAAAACCACTTAACTAAGTCGAAAATCTTATCATGGATTGGTACGTATCGAATACTGGATTTATTTTTAGCAAGTTCTTTAGGAACATAAATGTATTTTTCTTTCAAATTC
>JAZRRW010000074.1:0-9498 GCA_045651105.1 Lachnospiraceae bacterium | reverse complement strand
GTTACGAAGGATAATGTCTGCACGATAAGCCGGCGCTGCATCAAAGGTAACAGAAAACGGAATCTTGTCCGGATATGCAGCCTTTACAGCCTTTAATGCTTCATAGAAATCATCGATACTCTCGATTGGATCCGGATAAACCGCTTCTACTAATTCTTTGTTGTAGTAAATCTGACCACTTGCTCTACCATATTTACTTGGGTTAACACGGTTCAGACCATAGATAGCACCACTTGGCGCATACTGATATGCAGCCCATTCCGGATACTTCTCAAGCATTGCTTTGAAGTTTGGCATGATATCCAAGTACTGACTTAAATCTAACCAGTAACCATCTTCACCATCCATGTTTATCTGTCCTTTGTCAACAGATGCCTGAATGATTATGTCCGGCATAGTGTTGGTAGACAGCATCAGTGCGTACTGTGAGTCAAATGCATCGTTAGGTACAGGCTCACACTGAAGTATGATACCCAACTCCTCTTCGATGTATTTTACCATATCGGTATTCTGCCAGTCTGTAGTAGTACCCTGACGACCGCCTACGGTAATGGTAATTGGTTCATCACAAATAGGATAGCCTTCCTTATTGTAATATAAATCTTCTTCTGTTTCAGTTGCTACACTTGCTATTGTCTGCTCGGACTCGTTAGTTTCAGTGCTAACTACATCCTGATCACCACATGCAACCATAGAAAGTGTCATGCCGGCAGCCAGAAGAACTGCCAATAATTTGCTACTTTTTCTCATTTTGAGTTTCCTCCTCTTTAAAATTTTATTTACAATCGCTTTCGCGACAGTAGCCATTTTTTCCTTAACCTTTGACAGAACCTATCATTGCACCCTTTGCAAAGTATTTCTGCAACCAAGGATAAATCGCCAGCATTGGTGCTGCACTTACCACGATCACACAGTACTTCATGCGGTTTGCCGTATCGGCCATACGCTGCATTTCTGCAATTTCTGTCTGGGTGAATGAACCTTCGGCTAAAGCCTCCGCAGAAAGTTGACTCTGTGTTAAGATTTCTTTTAATATAACCTGTAACGGAAACATGCTTCTGTCTCTTAAATATACCATAGCATTGAAATACTGATTCCAGTGTCCAATACCATAGTACAAGGTCAACACAACTATAATCGGTGAGGACAGTGGTAAAATTACCTTTGCAAATAATTTAAAGGTGCTTGCTCCATCCAGGTATGCCGCCTCCTGCAATTCCCAAGGAATACTATTTGCAAAAAAGGTACGGGCTACAATTAGGTTATATGTAGAAACTAAACCTCCCAACAATATGGCACCTCTGGTGTTTACCAAACCGAAACTATTCATGTTTAAATACGTTGGAATCAAGCCACCACTAAAATACATGGTAATAATAAACAGCGTCATAATAAATCCACGACCCGCCATATCCTTACGAGCCAGTGCATAAGCTGCCGGCAAGGTAACCAAGAGATTCAGTATAGTACCTACTACAGTATAGAAAATGGTGTTGGCATAACCGGTCCAAATTTCTTTGTACTTTATTATAAACTTGTAACCATCCAAAGAAGGCTTTATTGGCCAGAGAACCATTTTACCGCTAACCACTGCAGCAGGATCACTAAAAGATGCACTCAGCGCATAAATGAGCGGATATAATGTAAGTACAAAGATGCTTGCCAAAAATATATAATTCACGGCATTAAAAACCTTTTCTCCTGTAGATATTTTCATGCGATGTTCTTTCTGTTTCATCTCCACATCCCTCCTTACCACAAGCTCTGCTGGGTCAGCTTCTTCGTAATCTGATTTACACTGATTAACAGGATACAGTTACATATGGAGTTAAAGAGCCCCGTTGCCGTTGAGAAAGAATATGCGTACTGCTCTAAACCAACCTTATATACATATGTATTGATAATTTCAGACGCATTCAGGTTTACATTATTCTGTAATGCCAGAGTCTTTTCCTGTCCCACATCCATAATACGACCACACTGTAAAATAATCTGAATAATAATAGTCGGCAAGATAGTCGGCACATTGATGTACCAGATTCTCTGCAATCGACTGGCACCATCTATTTCCGCAGCTTCCAGCAAAGCCTTGTCTACGGCTGCTAACGCCGAGAAATAAATAATCGCACTCCAGCCAGTGGACTGCCACATGGTAGTAAATACATATACCCACTTAAATAAGTGTGGTTCTCCCATGAAAGCAATCGGATCACCGCCCAACGCTTTAATAAGCGTATTTATAATACCAGATGTAGGGCTTAAGAAAAGAATCGCCATACCACACATAACTACGGTAGAGATAAAGTGCGGAGCATAGGATACCGTCTGGATAGTCCTCTTTACTTTTTCACTCTTTAATTCATTTGCCATCAGCGCAAAGATGATCGGCAATGGAAAATTGATAAATAAATTCAAAAAACTGATTGTCAGAGTATTTTTCAAAATAACCGGAAACCAGTGGGAATTGAACAATCGCTCAAACTGTGTGAATCCCACCCATTCACTTCCGGTAATACCCCCTTTAAAAGTAAAATTACGAAAAGCAATCTGAACACCATACATCGGCTTATATGCAAATAGAATTAAGTAAATCAGTGCCGGTATAACCATTGCATATAGTTGCCAGTTATTCAGAAGTTTTCTGAATTTCTTTTTCTTCATAAAATGTCTTCTCCTATCTCTTGATTCGATGTAGAAGTCTCTGTGCTTAAACTTCTTTCTTCTCTTCAAGTCTAGCTGTATTGTTAAAATTTGTAAAGTAGGACAAAATTTCCATTGATTTTCATACAAATCGGGCGATTTTTTCCAGCTTCTTATCATTTTTGCACAGTTTAACCCGTTCAAACTCACCGTAACAAATTAAGGCAGGTGTTTGCATGCTCATCACGATGATGCGCTTCTACTCTTTTTTATGACAGGTTTTTGATATTTTTCATGCCATTCCCGAAACTCTGTTGTCAACCGTGGATAAATAGACTCTAACTCACTTATTAAACACTTTATACTGCCACCGACAGACATCGTAACCGGACAAAAACGGAATTACAAATAATTCACTAAAAAGTTCTTTTTATATCTTTAAATAATTCTGAAATATCCTGATAAATAAACTCCGGCTTTACATCACTTGTCTCTACATCCTCCATGGTTCCCTCACCACTGAGCACAAAAACTGTACTGATGCCTGCCGCAACTGCTCCTTAAATGATACTGTACCCAAAGCATAAATTTTATGATACTGCTTCCCGACAATATACAACACCGTAGCATTGGTTGATGTTAAAAAATCATCTGCTGTAGATTCAATTTCCAATGAAGCAAGCTTTTCGATATACTTATCAACACTTTTAGAAGAATTATTGGTCAGAAAAATATACCTGCCACCAATTTTTTTATATATTCATACGCTTTTCACAATCACCCATATATATTCTCTATCACTTTCCTGAGATTATCTACTTTTTCCGTTAGTATGGTTTGAGTTTCGCAATCACCTAATATATATAGCTAGGCAATGCTTTACCTGGTGATTAAATTAAATTTCCTCTATAGACAAACGTTCAAATTCTTGACACATTTGCTCGATCTCAGCTCTGGATTTCATACCGCTGATAGAATCCGCTGCTGCCAGATTGCAGGCTGCTGCTGCGGAAGCAAACTCCAAAATCCTGGTATTGTCAAAGCCCTTGTCAATACCATACAGACATGCCGCTGCAAAGGAATCCCCTGCACCTACACTACCTTTAATATAACCCTTTGGCAGCTTTAAGGAAGGCACAATCACAAACTCTCCGCTCTTATCCAATAAAAAGCCTGCTTCACAGCAATGAATAATTACCTTTTCCCTTACGCCGTGCTCCATAAAGGTTTCCATGGTTGTCCTGATATTGTCAATATCTATAGAACCATCCTCTTTTCTAGGAGAAAGTCCTGTTACCTTACAGCATTCTATTTCGTTCATAATAGTATAGTCACAGTATTTCAGAGCAGGAATAATCTTCTCACGGAAGCGGTCTCCCTCCTCGCTTACTGCGTCCACACTTGTCTTAATGCCTTTATCTGAAACCATCTTTAATAAACGAGCCATTTTGGTGCCATACTCTGCATCCTCAGCATCCAAAGCACCCAAAAGTAATATGTACCCCGCATGAAAAATCTTGCAGTCCAGTGCGTCTATATCAATATCCTCAATGCCAAATTCATGATTAATACCACAGGACAAGAAAAAGGTTCTTGCTCCTGTAGACTTCTCCGTCATAACGTCGTCAAAAGAGGTTTCCTTGCCTTCTGCTACTTTGACACCGCTGACATCCACGCCATACTTCGCCATCTCACTGATTAAAAATCTGCCGTTATCATCGCTGCCCACCTTACCAACAGCCTGTAACTTCATATCAGGATCTATCTTGGCAATATTGATGATGGTATTCGGTACGCATCCACCTACCGCACGAACGGACTCTGTAATATTTACCAGCATATTCTTCTCAGGATACTTCTCAATCATTTTTACAATATCTACCAAAATATTACCTGCAATGGTAATTCCCTGTCTTACTTTCTTCATAACATCTCTCCATTTTCCTTGCGTAGTTTGAGCTTCACAAGCACTTATGTATGATAGCAGCCTAACCTTGGTTAAGCTGCTACCACAATAAAATTAATAATCTTTCCTTCTCAAGAAAGTAACAAAGCTAATTCCTACACCAATAGAGAGTAAGAATAACATGAACCATAAACCTGCATTGCTATTATCACCCGTGCTTGGTGTAACTGTAGCACTTGTCGGTGCGCTCGTCGGTTCACTTGTTGGCTCACTCGTCGGTGCGCTCGTCGGTTCACTTGTTGGCTCACTCGTCGGTGCGCTCGTCGGTTCACTTGTTGGCTCACTCGTCGGTGCGCTCGTTGGTGCGCTCGTCGGTGCGCTCGTTGGTGCGCTCGTTGGTGCGCTCGTCGGTGCGCTCGTTGGTGCGCTCGTCGGTGCGCTCGTCGGTGTCGGAGTTGCTTCCTCAGCCTTTACCAGTGTAAATTCCTTTGCATCAAATTTCTGAGAAACAATATATGCACCACCTACTTCTCCTCCGTTATTTCGCATATCATTATTCTGGATATAGAAGGAGATAACATCTCCGGCCTGTGGTTGACCCTCCACCTTTAAATCTAAACATTTTGTAAGTGGCAATGCCATTTCTACCACATATCCGTTTACAGGCTGTTCTTGTGTAGCAGCAAGCTGTCCTACTGTTGGTTGTGGTATTTTCAATCCTTCTATAACATTGCCATTGTAGGTAAAGGCAGTAGCAAATGGAAGATCCGTGTGTTCTGACAATGGTACTTGTGAACCACCAAAACGCTGTATACCAAAAGCATCTACTGCAAATTTCGTCAGTCCGCTTTGACCGCTTATGCTCAATTTTGTATTAATATATGCTTCTATAGAATCAGTTCTCCACAGATTATTCGGTGTATTGTTCACAACCAGGTCATTAATGTAGTCATAGCCACGGCTCATTATCGTAGGCTCTTCCACCAACGCATACATGTAAAGATACTCCTCGTCCCATAACAGATATGCATAACCTGTTGTCTGAGATAATTCTTCTGCAACATCCGGACTACCGACCCTATTTCCTGCTGCGTTATAGATTGCAACATTAGAGAGTTCTCCATAAGTAATTTTGGAACTGTTCAGATATGCTTCATCCAACTTGCCATCAATTGTAGGAGTAGCATATGCAATTTCATTTTCCTTTACCAGCATATATTCTTTTGTATCAAATGTCTTAGCAACAATATATGCACCACCTGTCTCTCCTCCGTCATTCTGTAAATCATTATTCTGGATTCGGAAGGAGATAGTATCACCATTCTGTGGTTTGCCCTCTACCTTTAAATCTGTACATTTTGTAAGCGGTAATGCCATTTCCACTACGTATCCGTCTACCGGCTGTTCTTGTGTAGCAGCAGCCTGTCCTACTGTTGGTGTTTTATTTTCAAAATTTTCTATAATTTCACCATTGTACGTAAAGGCAGTAGCAAACGGAAGATTGTGTTCTGACAATGCTACTGTTGAACCACCAAAACGCTGTATACCAAAAGCATCCACTGCAAATTTGGTTTCTCCTCCACTGCTCAATCCTGTATCAATGTATACCTCTATAGAATCATTTCTCCACAGATTATTCGGTGTATTTTTCACAACCAGGTCATTAATGTAGTCATAGCCACGGCTCATTACCGTAGATTCTTTAACAATCGCATATACGTAAAGATATTCATCGTCCCACAACAGATATGTTTCGCCCGTTAAATCGGATGTTGCTTGTGTAACATCCTTATCGTTCGCTTTTCCTGCTGCGTTATAGGTTACAGCCCTAAGAATTTTTTCTCCAAAAGGAACTTTGAGACTGTTCAAATATGCATCATCCAACTTGCCATCAATTGTAGGAGTAGCATATGCAATTTCACCAACTGTTTTATAAGTTTTAACAGAGAACATTCTAGGGTATAGTATAACACGTCCGGTATTGTCACTTATCTTAAATCCTACTACGAAATTATTGGACGTAACAAAATTCTCTTTGTCTTTAATACTAAAGGTAGCTGTTAAAGTACAGGATTCGCCTCCTCCTAGTGTTACAGTCTTACCCGTGCCTTCAAATTCACAAGAAATATTTTCCGGCAAATCATCCGTCAGAGAAACAGTAAATTCTTTTTCTATTGCAGAATTATTCGTTAACTTTACATTGATTTTCGTAGTAGAATCTTTCTCCACTACATAATGAATCGTGTCATCTTCAATTCTCAATACAGTATCAATAGGTTCTTCTAAACGCTTATAATCACCCTGTAAGCCTGCGCCATTAAAGATTGCCAATGCCTCTGCACTCAGTTCGCTCCTATCTGCTACAACCACATTATTTTGCAATACGATGTTTCTTGGCTCTCCTTTTTCATCTTTATCGCCATTTTGTGAGACTCCCTTAACCGTTGTATAGTTATTCTCTGCCAGAATATTATGTGTGTTCTGTGATGGTACATTATCCTGGAAGAACATTGGACCCTGACCAGATCCTACATCTTCAACTAGATTATGATGTGTATGCCAGTTAGATGCACTACCGTCATGATAAATTCCGGTATAAGTTCCATCATATTTAGCACCTGATCTAATATAATTATGATGTATTTCATTAAAGAGCTCTGTATTTGCAGGAACATCATTTGGACCACACGTATAAATTCCACCACCATCATTAATCTTGAACAAGTAATCCTCGATATAATTATAGGAAATTTCTGCATTTATGAGATTTGTATTTCCTAACGGTTTGTTTGATACGTTATATCCATAACCAGTCATAATACCGGAATAAGGCACATGCACGACCTTATTGTACTGAATTTTTAAATTCTCACTTCTTGCCACCCTAATACCCGGTGCACCATATACATATAAGCCTACATTGGTAATATAGTTGTTTGAAATTACAACATTCTCACTTGCACCTGGCTTACCTGGTCTTTGTGGTAAATCGCCTTCATAATTAAATTGATACTGGTTTACACCTACAATCACACCAGCCATACCAATATTCTTTATTCGGTTTCCGATTACGTTCAGATCCTTTATACCATAATTGAAGAGCATTGCAGTGCCGCTTAATTCCTCAAAAGTACAATTCTTAACCGTAATATTTTCAGACATATCCGCATAAATTGCCGCACAAGGTACATTTTCACCTGGATCATTTTCAAATTTACGAATGGTACATCCAAGATGAGCAACCAATCCATTATCGTTAATATAATTTGCAGTGGTACCAGTAAAGGCAATACCATCAAAAGTAATATTCATTGCATTTTCCATAGAAATCAGTTTATCTAACGTCGCATACTCTACCGTAGCAATAGACATATCCTGATCGCTGTATGGATAATAATAAATTACACCATTGGTCTGGTCATAGAAGAATTCACCTGGTTCATCCAAAAAATTAATGTGATTCTGCAACCAATATCCACGACCAACCAAAGATTTTTTGGTATTATCTGACACATAGAAAACATCCCATTCATTCTGGTTCAGGGTAATTTCTGCTTCAGTACCATCAAGTATTTCTCCCGTTCTACTTCCAATGTGGAAAATCTGGCTTTTCCATTCTACTAACTGTCCAAGCTCTACGGATGTAAGTTCTGCATCTGTAATACCTTCCAGCGCTGCAGCGGATACATATAACTTATTCTCACAAGAGGTTACTGTTGTAGAACTGGTTGCACTTCCGTATACTGAATTTGCATAAGTATACTTATAGGTCAGTTGCTCTGTTCTGGCTAAAGTTGCACGCTCTCCATTTATAAGCAGATCTCTGAACTGAGGCCAACTCATATCGCTTCCCGTACCTACTTTTGCACCCTCAGGCAGTTGATAACTGTAGTACTCTTTACCTTCCACTTTTGTAAATGTTCCATCAATAGGATGTCCACTTGTAATAACAGGAGATTCATTTGCGTAGTTTTTATAAGTAACATTACCAAGGGATGAGTCCTTTTCACCTAACGCAAAGGTTTCCTCTAACAAATATGTACCACCCTTCAGATAAACAGTAATATTGGCATTCGGTTTTGTTGCTAAAATGGTCCGTACCTTTGCCTTAGCCTGCTCTAGGGTTTGTAATGGACTATTTTCTGTACCATCTCCCTGCGCATCCGCAGACGGGTCTACATAGATAGGATCCACATCCTCTGTACTTATCACAGCAAAAGCCACTTCAATTTCAGTATCCTCTGTCAATTCAAATACAAAAGTATCTCCCTGTACAGTCTGCTCTTCCCCATTTAAGGTCAAAGCTGTCATCTGACAACCTGTTTTAGGAATGATTGTAAGTTGCACATTACTATTTATTTTCAGGATCTTTTCTGTAACTTCTACGTAATTTGTTCCTCCTGTTTCATCTGCCGCGATTGTTACGGAACCCAAACGGGAAGGATTCGCAGTTACACTTAATTCCACCATATTTCCAGGAGCTAATACCGGTGTGCCATTTTCAGTTGCCTGCCACTTCAGTAGGCCGGTAATGCTGGAATTCTTCACATTGGTGTTCAGGGTTGTTACAAAAGCTTCGGCCTGCATCGCTGCCAAAGTTTTGTCTGCGTCCTGACCTGTAGTAGTCTTAACTTCAGCATGAGCATTCGTTAATAAAGTATCTGATACCCCATACAAATATTTTCTATTAGCCGTACCGCTTCCTTTATAAGCTGCAATATTTCCTATTCTTCCTATAGTAGTGGTGTGGCCAGTAACGTCAACTTTTCCCACATTATAACAATTATATAAATCCACCTGACTGGTACTGTTGCTCTCTATAAAGCCCACAACACCTCCGGCTAAAGGAATATTTCCATCAATTGCAGTTACCGTACCCACATTATAGCAGTTTGCTACACAGACGTTCGCAGTATCGCTACTAAGTATCTCCAAAGAACCTGCAATGCCAC
>JAZRRW010000073.1:0-41270 GCA_045651105.1 Lachnospiraceae bacterium | reverse complement strand
GGCTACGATCCGACTTGCTTGGTGCGGAAACAATTTCCTTACCTTCGTACTCATCCAAAGCCTTGGTGTAGCTTTCCGGAATAAGTGCATTCGCTGCATCTTCATAAAATACACCCTTGCCATACATCTGCTCGATCATCTTGCGCGGAGCCTTGCCCTTACGGAAGCCCGGAATGTTGATCTGGTTTTTCTGTTTCTGATAAGCTTTCTCAATCGCTTTGTCTAATTCAGCAGCGTCTACTTCTATAGTAAGCTTAATCATATTTTTTTCTAAGTTTTCTACCTTTAAACTCATGTCAGAGTTCCTCCTAAAATTACTTTTGTGTGTAATCGTGTCATTGCACCATGAAAGATATGTAAGTATACATACCACCGCGCATAACACATTCATTGTACCATTGTATCACACTTCCGTCCACATGGCTAGTATTAATTTCGGAAATTTATGTTAAAATTTTTTTAAATTTTCCAGAATAGTATTTTAAATTTGTCAAATACTAAGGTCAAGATAAGTAATGCGGTTTGCAAATAAAACTTATTAAAAAAATAATTTGGTTACAACACTTGTCAGGCTGCATTTCTTATCTTTTCAAAATAGAAAAAGTAATTTAAAAACAGATGAAACAACGACACTTCATGTGTCAGAGGAGGAAAAAACTATGGCAAGTTCTAACAGAGCAAACAGAATGGAAGTACCAGAAGCAAAGGCAGCAATGGATAGATTTAAAACAGAAGTTGCAAGCGAATTAGGTGTAAACTTAAAGGAAGGCTACAACGGCGATTTAACAAGTAAGGAAGCCGGTTCTATCGGTGGTGAAATGGTTCGTCGTATGATTAAGTCTTACGAAGAAGGCTTGAAATAACTTCCGAATATAGCGTAAGCAGCTGCATAAATGCAATATGCTGATACGTGTTGAAAGGCTGTGTACAAAAGTTGCACAGCCTTTTATGTTCATTTTACCATTTCTTCCCTGAGCCTCAGCAAAATCTTTTTCTCCATACGGCTGACCTGTACCTGAGTCATATCAAGCAGCTTTGCCACATGTGCCTGGGTAAGGTTTTCAAAATATCTGAGATGCACAATTTCCTGCTCCCTGGCAGACATGCGTTTAAATGCTTCTTCACACAGAATGCGATTTATCACCTGTTCTTGGGCATTTTCGTTGCATTTTAATAAATCCACCTTGCGTGTACCTGATTCCTCTTCTCCTACAAAAGCATCCAGACTCTCCACGGGTCGGTAGGCCTCTGTGGCCAATAAAATGTCTTCTGTTTTTATACCGGTCATATCTGCCAGTTCCAACAGAGTAGGCTCTCTGTGAAATCTTGCCTCATACTGTTCCCTTGCGTAATGAAGCTTCATCCCCTGTTCCTTTACTCCACGGCTAATGTGTACTTGCGTATTATCACGAATAAACCGCTTTACTTCTCCTAGAATTACCGGAACAGCATATGTTGAAAACTGTAATTCTAATTCCTCTTTAAAGCCGTCTACTGCCTTACAAAGTCCTACACAGCCTACCTGAAACAATTCCTCCATATCCTGTCCTCTGTTCGAGAAGCGCTTTATCACAAAATGTACGAGACCAATATTTTGTGAAATCAGCTGCTCCTTATCCTTCATAGGCTTCTTCCTCATATTGACCGAGACGTTTTGACATCATAACTGTGGTGCCCTTCATCACTTCACTCTCAACCAGCACCTCATCCATAAAAGCCTCCATAAAGGCAAAGCCCATGCCGGACCGCTCTAACTCAGGCTTGGTGGTAAACATGGGCTCCATAGCCTTTTCGATATCTGCAATGCCCCTGCCCGTATCTTCTACTACCACTTGTAAAATGTGCTCCTCTCCGTCCCGATACAACATACAGGAAACATATACTATCGCCGTTTCCTTTTCTTCATAGCCATGAATAATAGCATTGGTAACAGCCTCCGAAACTGCCGTCCTGATATCCTCGATTTCTTCCATCGTAGGATTTATGTAGGTTAAAAATCCGCTGACTGCCACTCTGGCAAAGCTCTCATTTTCACTGCGTGCCTGAAAGCACAACTTCATTTCATTTATAAATTCCATCGTATCTACCTGAAAAAGTTCTGACTTCATGTTGTTTCCTCATACTTTCCTATAATTTTCTCTACACCTGATAATTGTAAAATTTTGGCCATATGCCCTTTTACATTGCGAATGTACACCTGGCCTCCCAGACTCTGCATCTTACGATAGCGCCCTACCAATAATCCAATACCCGAACTGTCCATAAACTTCGTAAATTTAAAATCGAAAACCAACGCAGCCGGATCGTCATTTACCAGAGATTCATCTATCTGCTCTGCCAGTTTGTGAGCCTGATGATGGTCGATTTCCCCGGGAAGCAGTACGAACAGGGTATTTCCCTCTTGTATTAAAAAATTCATATATCCTCCTAAAAATTTATATTTATATGCCTTTACCTTAGCCATAATGACTTACGGCAGGCAAAAAAAAATGCACGAAAAAGAAACCTTAAATTTCTCTTTCGTGCATTTTATTTTCTATAAAATTTATCCGGCACTTTACTGCGCCATACTGTTCAAGGCCCGCATAGCCTGATTTGCTCTGGAAGTGCCCGGAAAACGCTCCACAACGATATGAAACACTTCTTTGGCCTTATCCTTCTTTTCCAATGCTTGATATGTGCTGGCCAGATAAAACAACGAGTCTGCATTTTGGTCATAATACATTACCGCCAGCTCAAGCTCCGTAGCAGCTGCTTCGTAATCCTTGGCCTGATATGACGCATATCCTGCCTGATAATGATGCTCTGCCAATCCAGGGCTGGTAAGTGCCTTCAGATGAGTATACAAATTTAGAATACTATTGTTATTACTCTCGTAAAATGCTTCATTCTGAACACAGATATCCATATGCTCCTTGATACCTTCCTGATCAGAAGCATTTGCCAAATATGCCTGCAGCGCACCAAGCAATGCATTAACAGCTTCTTCATTGCTGGCATCACCATACAGATTACCATACTGCGCAATCACTGCATCCCGTTCCTGCGTCAACGCTGAAATCTGACTCTCCAAAGCGGTAATTGTAGCTGCCTGCGCCTCCTTATCCTCATTGGCGATTCGAATACGCTCCTCTGCCTCAGAACGAACACCTTCAATTCTGCCGGGCAATACAAGAAAAAACAAAATAGCGGCACCAAGCAAAAAACCAATCACAAAGCCGGCAAGTGCTCCCTTACTGGTATTAGGCTCCACAACCTGAGCAGGCTGGATAATAATTTCATTATCTCTTTCATATCTGACAATATCATCCTTTGCCTTTGATTTGGTTTTAGTGCCCTTTTGCTTTTTGATTCTGGAAATTTCTCGTAAATAACGCTGTGCCTGGGTATTTCCATGGTCAAGCTGGGTCACTCTTTTTAACACCGGATAGGCCTTATCATATTCTTCATGATCCATATAAAGAAGGGCCAGAAGCAAATGTGCCTTAATATAATTTGGATTCATGGAGATAATTTTCTTTAACTGAATAATCGCCAGATCATCACTGCCCTGATGGCACAAATCCAATGCTGTATTATATTTATGGATTGCCTGATTGCAAATATCCAACTTACCCTGATTATTCTGCATTCTGGAAATATAATCCTCGGCAATATTTTTGTCAGGCTGTAAATTTTTACTGATAATCCACTCACTTAACGCAGACACCACTTCACCTGTTTCGAAGTAAATAAGACCTAACAGATTGCGGGCATCCACATGTTCTTTATTTAATTTGAGGCTCTGCTTCAATGCAATAACAGCTCCAGTCAAATCTCTGATTTGTGCCTTCTCCAAGCCTTCATTGTACATACGGTTGGAAGCCTCAATAATGAGCTTGTACTGTCTGACATCACTCTTGCAGGCTGTACAAAAGTCGTGCTGTGTAAGTACAGCACCACAGTGATAACACCTCATACCTTATCTCCTATTTCTTACGGATATCCTGCTGCATAATCTTAAACAAAAGATCGGTTGCATCAGTCATATCCTGATTGTAAATAACGTCTTCCACTTCCCCCACTTCAGGGCTTCTGTAAAATTTTTTAATTTCTTCATCGAATTGTATCATAATGATGCTCCTTTCTCTGAAGCAGAAAACTCTGCATGATTGCTTAGTAACTTCTTAACCTGTCCTACTAAATATAATGATCCAACTATATATATATAATCAAAATGTTGTCGTTTTGTAAATGCATACTGCAATGCAGCAGATATATCTGAAATACACACCGCTTTAAGAACACTAGCTGATAGCTTATCTGCGGTCACACCTCTTTCTCCTGCAATTTGTGTAGTAATCATCGTGAAAAACAAATCACTCTCCAGGATATTATGAAGCATCCTGTCATAATCTTTATCCCCCACCGCAGAAAACACCAAAATTCTCTCCCCTTTACATCCATCCTGTCTTACGCTGTCCAAAAAGGCTCGTATCCCATCCACATTGTGAGCACCGTCCAAAAACACACCATCTCTGATCTCTTCCATACGGCCGGGCCAGGAAGTCTGAAGCAAGGCATCCTGAAGCATCTCTACAGATAAGACTTTGTGGTCTATTATCCCTGATGTAATCAGCTGTTCGAAACCCGCCAGTGCCAGACTGGCGTTTGCCACTTGGTATAAAGCGGAAGTATTTAAGGATATATCAACAATTCCATAATAACTGGAAAAATATGAAAAAGCAACGGATTTTTCATAAACTCTTAGACAACCATATACTTCCTTCTCAAGTATTCGACAAGGAGAACCAAGCTCTGTCGCTTTTTTCACGAAAATATGCGCCACTTCCTCATTATGAAGTCCCACAATGCAAGGCACCTGTGTCCTCATAATACCGGCCTTTTCTGCTGCAATGGCCTCCAACGTACCCCCAAGATACTCTGTATGATCCAGTGCAATATGAGTAATCAGAGTCAGCACCTTCCTTGTTACTGCATTGGTGGCATCAAGTCTGCCTCCTAATCCTGTTTCTAAAACCAGTATATCCACCTGCTCCTTCTTAAAAGCATACATACCGATAAAAAACATCATATCAAAATAACAAGGCTGATAATCATCGCTATCCTCTGCTGTTTCAAGCAAATGCAAGATTTCCCTCACTGCCTCTGTAAACAGTTCCTTGGAAATCATCACACCATTTACCTGAAAGCGTTCTCTCACATCCACTAGATGGGGCGATGTAAAAAGCCCCACCTTCATGCCTGCCTTCTCTAATAGGCCCGCCAAATAGGCAGAAGTAGAACCCTTGCCATTGGTACCGGCAATGTGCACAACCTTCATCTGCCTGTCAGGCTGACCCATTCGAGTCAAAAAATGTTGTATTTTCTCTAAAGAGTGATTCTTATTAAAACGAGGAATGCGGTAGACATATGCTACCGCCTCCTCATAATTTGTTACATAGTCTTGCATAACTGCTCAAGTCTTTCCTTAACCTGCTCCATCATCTGCATATACTTAGCCTGCTTATCCTTTTCCTCCTGAATCTTGGCTGCAGGAGCCTTGGAGATAAACTTCTCATTGCCAAGCATACCGGCTACACGCTTAAGCTCACCTTCCAGACGCTTTTCTTCCTTCTGTAAACGCTCAATTTCCTGCTTAATATCTACTAACTCTGCAAAAGGAATATAAATGGTAGCATTTGCAATCACTACAGAAACTGCATCATCAGCAATACCGCTCTTATCAGACTGCACCAACACCTCGGAAGCATATGCCAGAGAAGCAAAGAATAACTTACCTTCTTCAAAAGTTTTTCTCAACGCTTCCTTTTCGCTTACTACATAAACAAGTGCCTTCTTGCTAGGTGGAACATTCATCTCGGTACGTACATTTCTGATACCGCGTACTGCTTCCTTGATAATCTCAATATCCTGCTCCTCCTTAGGGAAGCTTCTCTCCTCTGTATATACAGGCCACTTGGAAATCATAATAGATTCCTCTTCGCTCTGTAAAGTACAGAAAATTTCCTCAGTAATAAACGGCATATATGGATGTAAAAGCTTTAATGCCTCCAACAGTACTGTCTTTAACGTATACAATGCTGCATTCTGGCTGGACGCATCATCTGTAGCATACAGACGTGGCTTAACCATTTCAATGTACCAATCACAGAATTCATCCCAAATAAAGTCATAAACCTTTTGAACAGCAATACCTAATTCAAAGTTCTCCATGTTGTCAGTAACTTCCTTAGCCAGGCTGTTCAGTTTGGATAATATCCACTTATCCACAGGTGCAAGCTCGTCCATAGCAGGAGTTGTAACTGTCTTTTCTGCCATGTTCATCATAATAAATCTGGACGCATTCCATACTTTATTGGCAAAGTTACGGCTGTTCTCTACTCTTTCATAATAGAAACGCATATCATTACCGGGAGCATTACCGGTAATCAGGGTCAAACGAAGAGCATCTGCTCCATACTTGTCAATAATCTCCAACGGGTCGATACCATTTCCTAAAGACTTACTCATTTTGCGTCCCTGGCTGTCACGAACCAGGCCGTGGAATAATACCGTCTTGAACGGACGCTCCTTCATCTGCTCGAAGCCTGAGAAAATCATACGGATTACCCAGAAGAAAATAATATCGTAACCTGTAACCAAAACGTCGGTCGGATAAAAATACTCTAAATCCTCTGTTTTTTCCGGCCAGCCCAAGGTAGAGAATGGCCATAATGCAGAGGAAAACCACGTGTCCAGTGTATCCGAATCCTGAGTAAAATGCTCATGACCGCAATGTGCACAGGCACCGGTAGGAGCCTCTGCGGATACAATATACTCACCGCACTTATCACAATAGTACGCAGGAATTCTGTGTCCCCACCACAGCTGACGACTGATACACCAGTCACGGATATTATCGGTCCAGTTAAAATAAGTTTTGTCCATACGTTCCGGAATGAGCTCAATATCACCGGTCTTTACTGCTTCCACAGCCGGTTTGATCAGCTCTTCCATCTTTACGAACCACTGCTTTTTAATCATCGGCTCAATGGTAGTCTTACATCTGTCGTGTGTACCAACATTGTGTGTATAATCTTCAATCTTAACCAATAAGCCCAGCTCATCTAATTCAGCAACAATCTGCTTTCTGGCTTCATAACGGTCTAAACCTTCAAACTTGCCGCCATTTGCATTGATAGTAGCATCATCATTCATAATATTGATTTCAGGTAAATCATGACGCTTACCAACCTCAAAGTCGTTAGGGTCATGTGCAGGCGTAATTTTAACAACACCGGTACCAAACTCCATATCAACGTAAGAATCCACTACGATAGGGATTACACGATTGATTAATGGAAGCATAACCTTCTTACCATGTAAGTGCTTATAGCGCTCGTCGTCAGGGTGAACTGCCACGGCTGTATCACCAAGCATAGTTTCCGGACGTGTGGTTGCAAAGGTCAGAAACTCTGTCTTACTTGGTTCGCCGTTATCATCCATTACCGGATACTGAATATGCCAGAAATGACCGGCCTGCTCCTGGTATTCTACCTCTGCATCAGAAATAGAGGTGTTACATACAGGACACCAGTTAATAATGCGACTACCTTTATAAATCCAGCCTTTCTCGTGCATCTTGCAAAACACTTCGGTAACAGCCTTATTGCAGCCGTCATCCATAGTAAAACGTTCTCTATCCCAGTCGCAGGAAGAACCCAGCTTCTTTAACTGGCTGATGATTCGTCCGCCGTATTCCTTCTTCCACTCCCAGGCTCTCTCTAAAAAGCCCTCGCGACCAAGGTCTTCCTTGGAAAGACCTTCCTTACGCATAGCCTCGATAATTTTTACCTCTGTTGCAATGGATGCATGGTCTGTACCCGGCTGCCAAAGTGCATTGTAACCCTGCATTCTTTTAAAACGAATGAGGATATCCTGCATGGTATTATCCAAAGCATGTCCCATGTGCAGCTGACCGGTAATATTCGGCGGCGGCATTACGATGGTAAATGGTTTCTTACTTCTGTCTACTTCTGCATGGAAGTATTTTTTGTCTAACCATTTCTGGTAGAGCTTGTCTTCTATTCCTTTCGGATCATATGTCTTTGCTAATTCTTTACTCATGAACTTTTGCTCCTTAATGTATGTGTAACCATAGTTAATATAAATGTATCGCTAAAGTACCCATTTTGTCAAGATAAAAGCGAAAGATATATAAGGAATATATGATACAGGTTGCTTTAAACCTACTCCTTTCAGGTTGCCTTTCATGGCCTGCACTACCAAAAGGAGCACTCCTGACACTGCAGTGAGCCATAAAAAAGATTGCATAAAGCCCTCTGCCCCTTCTTCAACTATCATAAAAACTCCGCATAAAAAGAAAACAATACCATCTGCTACACCGTAAAGCCGCATAAAGCATGCAACTATCTGCATCACTAGAAGCACTAAACATGCAAGCATGCCTGCAATCACTTTCTCCATCATGCCATCAACCACCACATTATGCACGATAACTTGCAAAAACAGCTGTAAAACAATTGCAAACAATCCTAACAAATGCGAATATCGGACAACCTGCATACTCTTATAATCCTGCCCGGATACCCATATAAGATAGAGCACAAAAATAATATCAGCCATTATTTCTAATTCTGGTGCGTAACTCATCCAACACATTCCCTTCCACTACTACTAAAGTCGGTTTGCTCGTTAACATCTCACCATCCTTATATGCCCTGACAATAATTTCATACTCCTTTTCTGCAATACCAAGAGGCACATGAAATGGTATCGTCTCTGATGTTCTCAGGCAAGGATACTCATAAGCATACACCTTATTTAAATCAGCCTGTTCGCCTATAAGCTCCTGTGGAAAAATCACCTCCACACGCTCTACATAGCCACTGGTCTGAATATCCAGAATCACCCCATCTCCGGTCTTACATACATTTTCTGCAGGATTTCTTTCACGATAAAGTTGCGTATCTAAGGTAAAGGTGAGGCCATCCTTTCCCACAATTTTGGCATTACCTACTCTGTCAACTGCTATTGCCGAAATTACAATTTCCCCTGAAAACAAAGGATACTCTTTTTCAACTGTCAGTAATAGGCTCCCTTCTTCATTACAATAAAAGGTCTCTTTCATATGATTATCCTTATTGGTAACAGTTACTGCAAACTCCTGCAGACCACTGCCTGTATCATAAGCCGTCAACTCATAAACACCGGTTTTGTCTGTGACATCCAGTTTGTTCAATTCCTGCAGACTACCAAGTCCTTCTATCACCGGTGATGTACCATCCGGAATGATAGTCAATCCATGCCTTACATCCTCTGCTTCCTCTGACATATATTTTGTATCCTGATACTCTGCTATAGCCTGCGGATAAACCACAAAGGAAGAGATGCCCGAAGGCACTACAAATCCTTGCTCTAAGGTCAACTCTCTGCCATGACTGCTGCGTTTCGCTGCACCTGACCCGGGCACAAAATGCACCGGGCCTTCCTCTGATATATGCATAAACAGACTGCTGTTTGAAAAGCTTTCCGTCTCTTTTGCCACATCACCATGAGGAACTATGGTTTGCAGCCAGCCACTACGCTCTCCATTACTCACTTGAAAACAGATACTGTCCACCTGATAATCTCTTGTAGCAGCACCATCCAAATATGCTCCCGCGGTAAAGCTATGCTCTGTTACGCCATCTGCCTTTACATAGCAGGTTTTATCATCTGCGTAATATACAAATTCTGTATCTCTGACCAGAAGCTTTTGGATAAAGAGCTTTCTGCTTTCCGGATATGTCTTATCCGTAGGCAGGCTTAAATCCATTTCTAACCTTAGATTTGCAGTAGTTCCCAAATTACCGGCCACATCCACTGCCGCAATATGCAAATACATGACATTTGCCGTCATCGTAATGATCATAGAATCCGACTCGGTCCACAGATGCCCCTTATGAACGCTACCGGAAGAATTACCATCTACATAATAATGATATCCTGCAACCCCTGTTGAAAGTGTATTTTCTGTAACATTAGAAACTGCAATATATTCCATGGTTCCATTTCCGGGTTTATAGCTTTCCACCTTATGATAATACTTTGTGCCATTATCCTTTGGCTTTGCCAAAATAAGCTTCAACTGTTTCTCCCCTGAAATACTTAGTTCATAATCCGTTACAGGTTCAGGAGCAGCCGTATCTCTTGCCAGCACATCCGAGAGTTCATTGTCCTCTTTATAACCTATATCCCTGCTTTCTATCCGGGCGTAACCATTTCCTCCATTGGTACCTGCAGCGCTCGTCTGATTTTTACAGCCAAAGCTCATATTGATATAATTGCTGCCGCCCTTTGGTGCTTTGGCATAAATCACTGCTCCGGATGCTAAATTCTTGTAAGTACAGGATAAAATATAATAAAGAATCTGACCATTCTCATATCCACAAATTTTGTTTTCTATTTCCTCCGTACAGCAGACGGTACCCCAAGGCGGATTTCCGCCACTTACATGCACTATGGTTTGACTGTAATCGCCCCCGGGCACTGTAGAATGATAATGATAATCTCCGGTGCCGGCACCGCACATGGAACAGGCCCATTCCTCATAATAATCCTCTCCTATCCAGTAACAATCCGTTCGCCACCCATTGGTTTCCTCCGTAATCTCATAACAACTTTCAGAACAATAGTGCCTTACTGTTTCCCCATAGCAACCACCGCCTGAAGAGGCAGAGCCGGTATGTTCATGAGTTACATATTCTCCGGCGGCACCACCCTGTGCACCACCGCCTCCGCCACCGTAAGCAGCTGAACACCCAACCTGACTGCCCACAGAGGTAAGATTCTCTCCTCCATGTGAACCTGCATAATATTTATTGGCTCCGGAACCACCTCCGGCCACCAGCAATAACGTCCGGCTTCCGTTACGCGTTATATATATTTCTGTGCCGGCACCGCCGCCCCTTCCTTCATTGGATGTAGACGTTCCGCCATTAGCCGCAGCACCGTTTGTACCTCCACCGGTACCGCTGCCTGCAGTACCACTATAAAAAGTAACCATATCCCCCTTTTGCAGCCAATATTCAGCAACCACGCTGCCGCCATTGCCGCCTTTATAATTACTGCTGTAATCTGCCCCCTTGGCTCCGCTGGCACTGAGCCTGTAATAGCCGGTCTGCTCTACCACAAACTGCCTGCCTTGCATAGCCGTATCATACTGCCCGGAAACGAACTGCGATGTCTGAATATCCTGCCCGGTATAAATGACCTTCCACTCTTTATTATTTAAAGATTGATAAAGCTTGTAAAACTTGCTCCTGCCATCCTTCTGCTCCCACACAAGGTCTACAGCACCCACACCGGAATGTGACGTGTAATCATCATAAGCCCATAAAGTCAGCCTGCTCCACTTGGCATACAGGGTAGTATCTCCGGATACACTGATTTCCTCGCCCGGCTTTCCCACAAAGGCATTCTCTGTGCATTCCGGATTCGTGTACCAGCCTGCCAGCGCCTCATTCGATTTACTGCTTTCAGGTAAGGTGATAACTCCATCCTGATACATGGCCTTAATGCTACTTACACTCCCCTGACTTCCCAGAAAGGTATACGTATCTCCACGAAACTGTCCCTGCAGACCCTCCTGTGCCTCCCAGTGCGAAAAGCTTCGCTCTGCAGTCATATCTGCCACCTGACTGCCGCCGTTAGTCTCAAAATGCACCCGATAACCATTCCCCGGCTTTAACAGACCGGTCTGCAGGGTATAGGTGGTCCCATAAGGCTTCGTAAGCTGGTATCTGGTCTGACCCTGATAAGTGCCTCCATTAGCATCAATAACCAAGGTACTCTCGATATACTCCCACTGAGCATAGAGTACCACCTCTTCCCCTTCCAGGCTGCCGAGATTTAATACTTCCTGCCCATCATAATAGGCTGTACCACTGCCATCCGGCCTGGTATTCCAGCCGGTAAAAACATAGCCCCCACATGTATAACCATTTTTGCGAAGTCTGGTATCCTTGTACATCGTCTCTGCCACAGGTACCCCTTCATAAGCAGCTGCATTATTATACATATGTCCGGTTTGGGACATATAACCGCTGACCACGGCCCCTGTCGGTGCATTTTTGTCATAGTTTACGATGTAGCCATTATAAGAGATTGCCTTGCAAATATGCTGATAGGTAGTTCCCTGCTCCAAACCATAGCAATGGGGACACAAATACAGATAGCCTGAACTTGCAGGCATATGTGTAATCCCCTGAACGGTAGTGCTTCTGGCATAAATTAGCATTTCTACCACCAGCTCTCCACAGTCTGCACAATACGCCAGCCAGCCGGCATGATAAAAGCTTTCGCAAATACCTGCTGCTGCCTCATAACCCATATAATTCATAGCCGGATAGGGATGGATGCACTGTGAATTAGGCAAAGCTACCACCCACTTCTTTATGGGGATACTTCCTTCGGGAACCGCCTCATAATAATGCTCACCCGTCTCTAAAGCTCTCAATCCGGAGGATGCATTCACCTCAATCGTATAACCTTCCGGCAAATGCTCATAGTCCTTATCCATATAGTCCGTGGTCCACGCCATACCATTCGGACTAACCGTAACTCCGGGAAAAACTGCCATATCAGCTGCCGTTTCTATCATAATTGCCCTTGCTGTGCCGGATATGTCTGCTCCGTTCACAACTATGCTTCCAACTTTAAGCAATAACCCTGTAGCCATAATACTTACTAAGAAAAACAGACACCTCTTTAAAATAAATGTAATTTTATACTGCTTCATACTTTGCAATCCTGATATGTCCTCGGGCTAAGCTTTCATAAAACAACGCCACCTGCTCACGCTCCATAGGAATAATAATTAACTGACTTAGCCCCTCTGTGTTGTCTGCTCCAATAGCCTGTCCCTGGTCACTATAGGTTGCCTCTATGCGTATATGCTCTGCCAACATCTGACAATGATATCCCTTTTCCTCCTCATACAAAGCATAAATATCCACATAATCACCCATGCGCAGACTGCCTGCCACTCCCTGATACAATTCACCGATAGGCACACTGATTAAGGTCAGCTTCTGATAACCCTCATAATACTCCTGATAAGCCTTTAGCATGGAACCGGTTATCATACTTCCTTCGGAAATATCAGCCTCTACTACCATGTCAAGTACTTCCTCAGACGCTGAAACATAACCCTTCGGCAGCCACTCCACCGGGATTTCCTGCTGCTTTATATATGTATCTATGTTTTCCTCCGTAATTTTCGTACTTTGAGGAATGGTTGTATTTGCACATAATACCTTTTCATATACCGGCTCCTGCTGCATGCTTTTTTGCACGATTAAAAGTACGGCAAACAGCATCAGTGCCAATGCCAGACTGATAACACCAATCCATAATTTTTTATTTTTATTCATCCTTCATTTCCTCACTTACCATATCTACACAATGCTCCTTAACAGCCATCGTCTGAACCCCAAATAAAAACTTTACGGGTACCTCAATGCGGGCGTAAAGAGCACTGTTCCTAATTATGGTGCCATCCGGTGCCTCCACCTTGTGACCGCTTTCAAAATGCCTGGTCTGATATACACCATTCTCATCAAAAGCAAACTCCATAATCCCTAAAGAAGTCACCTCATACACCCTGAAATCAACGATTCTAACCGCCTCAGTAATCCCCAGCTTCTTTCTGTTTTCCAGGCTGCCAAGTCCTGCCTCTAAAGTTTCCTTAAAGATGCTCCTTGTATCCTCTACATCTTCAAAAACCAGCTCTCCTGTAGACCCGTAATGATACGGGTCCACCAAAAGTGCCGCCAGATTTGCCTGTGTCAGGCAATCCTCCAGGTAACCGCTCACATAGCCGGCCTTCATAATTTGCAAAAAAGCGCTCCAACAAATAACCAGCCACAGTACTGCAATCAGCGCAAACAGCTTATGGATTGCACCCTTGTCCTTTTTATTCACGATTCCCTCCTAATGCTTTGATGTAGAAATCAGATGCACCCTTACCGGCACATCCCACGCCTTGCTTTTCTCGTACAGGAAAGGAATTTTCACCCGCAGCTGAAGCTTCATACAGCCTTCTATTACCAGCTGAATACGTTCCCCATAGGCTACCGGTGTCAGGGTAGTCCCAAACAGACTGATTTCGGATATCCCACAGTCCTCCTCTAACAGTTTCTTCAGCTGATTTGCACCATCTCCCGGAAGATACCCCTCCGTTTCCATTTCCAGCAAATATGCCCTGGCCAGCTGGTTCATCTCCTCCCTGGCCCTGAACATATCAATAAACTGCCCCGATACTAATACTAGTCCGAACACCATGCCGGTGCTTAAAAGCACCGGCAACAGTCTTTCCACAAAGCCCGAATCCATTTTTTTCATTTAGACTCCTGCTCCTGTTCCTGCAGTTAAAATGTCCTTGATTTCTCCGGTCATTAAATCTACAAGCCCCTCAATAAAACCGGTCATCTTGCCCTGGAATACTACCAGTAACACTACCGCAATTACGGCCAAGCCTACCTCTACAACAATTGCCTTATCTCCATTGTCCTTTGCCATTAAAAATCCCTTAACTAAATTTTTCATATTTTAAATCTCCTTTATAAATAATTGATATTTTGTAAGGCTGCTAATATACAGCCATGCATTACCAGCACTAAAATGCCGATAAAAAGTAACATTTGAAAGACCTGAAGCTGCATTTCCAGCGCTTCTTTTTTCTTGCTAAGCTGCTGGCGCTCCATTTCTTCCATTTGCACGCGGATGTCCTCCAAAAGCTTTACTGCGTATCCGGAGTCCTGCATCTGCCTTAAAATCAGACAAAAACTGTCCACGTAATGATTACGAAAGCTTTGCTCAAAAGCATCCAGAGAACGGTTCATATCTTCACCTGTAATTAATCGCTCCCCGAGCTTGTGAAGTGCCTCTCTCAGACGCTTGTTTTTCATCAGACCCTCGCTTTCCAAAAGTGCCTGCTGAATGTGTAGTCCTGCCTCCAACTGAACCGTAATGGTCTCATATAGCCACTTTAAATCCTTCAAAATCACCTCATTGTCCCTTTCATTGGACAAATACAAAATCACTGCGGGAAGGATAAGACCTGCTATAAATCCCAAAAGCCCTGTGAGCCCATGAAAAACTACACCTATAAGGCAGCCCAAAAGCCCTGTAATACTGCTACCCAAAAGAAAATGCCTTGCACTGCGGTAAACCATAAGCTCCGGCATGGTTTCTCCACCATGTCCCTTCAAAAAGGCTTCTATTTCCTCAATAAACTCTTTTACAAACTGTTTCATAGCCTACTCCTTTTCATAGACGCCTATTTTCCAGAAGAACAGTGCAATAATGCCTGACATGTAAATGGTACACCCCTTGCTGACTGCATTTCCCCACAAAAGTTCACTGACAGGCATGGCAAGAAAATTACTAAGTACCAGCACAATAGCCAGACTAAGAAATACAATAGCACCCATTTCCACCTGCGCCGTGTGCTTAATGCTCTGCCTTTCTTTCTTGGAGGACAAATATGCCTGTATGCTTTTACGGGAGGTACGAAATACAAAGCGATAATCGCTGTTGTACATGCTGCACACACTCAGGTTATGTATGAACTCCTGCCATTTGGGATGCTCCAGCGTTACCATTAACTGTTCTAAAATCATGCGGCTTGACCACCCTTGCTTCAAGTGACGGTCAATTCCGGAAAGAGCATGCCCTATAGGCCCCTTCAAATACATGCTGCAGTTTGTCAGAATGGCTACCGGCTCCTCTCCCGTAGCAGCAAAGCTTTCTGTGACATTAATCAACTCCAGTAAATAGCGCTCCGTCATCCGCAAACGTCTGCGGCGTAACACCGCCAGAAACTCTGTCAGAACCACACACAGCCCCATACTGCACAAGACAGCCTTCCACAGACTGCCCGTCAGAAAATTGACAAACATAAAAACACTGCCTGCCGTCATCGAGCAAAACAACAGCCACACCTTTGCACTGACAAATGGAAAGGAACCTCTGATACCACTGTAAAAAAGCAACAGCTCCAGTCTGTCCCATACCTTTCTGCTGGTCACCTCAGGCAGTACACGCATCCGCACCTGTCTGACTTCCTCTGTGAGAAAATGCTCTGTATAGATAATGATTTCCTGTACTCCAACATCCCACAGCCAGCCTGTCAACCAAAAGAAGCCTGTAAATAAGAGCACAAAAATACTTACATTAAATGCGACGCTCATGCTCTGTCTCCCTTTCATAGACATTTCTGGTAGTTAAGGCTCCTTTATCATCCACCTTTACCTCAGTAATGGTATCCAGCTTAAAATCCTTCATGTAGCATACCGTAGAAATACAGCCTAACATTTTCTTGATTTCCTCCTGACTGTAGTCAGACTCATACTTTACATAGTCAGCCAGCTTGTACAGGGCAGCCTCGCCATTCTGACCATGTAAGGTAGCAAGACCCAAGTGACCTGTATAGGCCGCATTGAGAAAATACAAAGCTTCCGCACCCTTGATTTCTCCGATTACGATGTAATCCAAATCAAGTAACAGGGCATTAATGCTCAACTCCTTCAATCCATAACGGACCTTGCTTTCTCCCTTCTGCTCCAAAATATGCTGGAACATCATATCCGGGTGCACCTTACTGAAAAGCTCTTCGTTTTCCTGAATAACTAACACAGACTTATCCCGCGGTATTTCATCCAGAAGCGCATTTAACAGCGTGGTCTTTCCGCTGGCACCCTTCCCCGCAATTAATACATAACCCTTACGAATCTGCTTCCTTAAATACTCGGCATGCTCCTTAGACAGCATACCAAGCTCCTGCAAATCCTTCAGGCTCTGCTTCTCCTTGGGGATTTTCCGTATATGAATATACGGAGTGTCCATGGAGTTAATAATGGACTGACTGATGTTGAAGCGCAGGATAAAATCCCGGTTACTGTACTTGTCCGTAAAACTCTGCATAGCATGAGCTCTGGATATGCTGACCTGATTTTTGGCCGCTACAAATTCAGTAAACTGCTTCAGCTCCTGAGGGCTCTTAAAGCACACTGCACTGTCCTCGCGCTGTCCAAGACGCTTTACCCGAACCCTGTCATAGGAAATAATCTTGATGTCCGAAATTTCCCTGTCCTTGATCAGGGGCTCCAGAACGTGGTATCCACTAAAGTAGGTAAAGGGCTCTTCTCGGACTGTGAATGCTTTACCCGGTTCCGGAAATTCTGCTTTAAATTTTTGCATAAAAATAACCTCCTTATTACCATATAGGCATTAGGAGGCCATTTTGTCACAAAAAATTTTAAATTTTTTCAAAATAATTTTTTAATAGATAATTCCGGAGCCGATTTCGGCTGATTTTTGCTCGCTTACCAACTTTTTAATAATTTTTAACCCAAAATCGATGGCGCATCCCATTCCTCTGGCGGTTATAATATTTCCATCTGCTTCACAGGAATTGTAACTAACCCGTGCGCCTGTAAGCTCCTCTTCAAAGCCGGGATAACAGCAGGCACTTCTGCCCTTAAGTAATCCCAGATGCCCGAATACAGATGGTGCTGCACAAATAGCTGCAATATACCTGCCATCCGCTGCAAACGCCTTTACCTGCTCCATCAGAGCGGGTACCTTCTCCAGATTGCGTGTGCCCGGCATACCACCCGGCAGCACAAGCATATCTAATTCATCAAAATTCACATCCGCTAAAAATTTATCCATCATCACCGGAATCTGATGAGAACCTGTTACCTGTAAAGAATCGGTCACAGAAACCATTTCCACCAAAATCCCTGCCCTACGGCACAAATCCACTACCGTCAAACCTTCTATTTCTTCATAGCCTTCTGCAAAAAAGACTGCAATTTTTTTCATGTTGTATACCTGCCTTTCTTTGTGATAAAATGTTTGTATACGTGGTGACAAAAGCATACACCTGTCACGCACACAAAAAACCTTCCAAAGGAGTTTTATATTTATGGAAATCGAAAGAAAATTTTTAATAAAAGCCTTACCGGAAAACCTGTCAGACTATCCCTGCCTTGAAATCGAACAAGGCTACTTAAACATAAACCCGGTTGTCCGCATCCGCAAACAGAATGACCAGTACTTCCTCACCTATAAAGGAAAGGGACTGCTTGCCAGAGAGGAATATAATCTTCCTCTGAACGCAGAGAGCTATGCCCACCTGCGTGATAAATGCGACGGAAATATCATTTCCAAGAAGCGCTATCTCATACCACTGACTGCACCCGCCTTTACTACCGACTGCCCGGCTGCACTTATTCCGGAAAGCCTGACCATCGAGCTGGACGTGTTTAACTCCCCATTTACGCCCTTAGTTATGGCCGAGGTGGAATTTACCACCCTGGAGGCTGCAACGGCCTTTATGCCCCCAAATTGGTTCTCTGAGGACGTCACAGACAATCCGGAATACCACAATTCCAATATGAGCCATAGGGTTTTTGATTAATTTTATCTACCATACATCTTCACCAACTTCAAAATACGGGCGGCCAACTTATCATACTGGGCAGTGACATCCTTTTTCATACGCCACTTCCAGTTATCTCCTGTGCTGCCCGGCTCATTGATGCGAGCATAATCGTCCAACTCCAGATAATCCTGCATAGGAATAAGACAAGTATCTGCCACACTCATCATGGCCAGCTTAATCATTCCCTGACAGGCATTTCGCCAGGAGGTAATGCCTGCATATTCCTCTAGAAAATCCCTATCCTCTCTGTCCAGGCCAAGATACCATCCAAGGGTAGTCTGATTATCATGGGTACCGGTATAAATTACACTGTTTTGTATATGATTTTGAGGTAGATAAGCACTGTCGCTGTCCTCATAAAAAGCAAACTGAAACACCTTCATGCCGGGATAACCGCTGTCCTTTAACAGCTCTGCCACTGCCGGTGTTAAAACTCCTAAATCCTCCGCTATAATCTCCTGACCGCCAAGCGCCTTTTCAATGGCATCAAAAAGCTTCATTCCCGGTCCCTTTATCCACTGACCGTTCATGGCAGTCTCTTCCCCTGCGGGAATGCTATAGTAGGACTCAAAGCCACGAAAATGGTCGATACGCACCAAATCATAGCGCTGAAAGCTATGCCTCATCCGCTTAATCCACCAGACAAAATCCGTGTTCTCATGATACTCCCAACGATAGAGCGGATTGCCCCAAAGCTGACCTGTTTCGGAAAAAGCATCCGGCGGACAGCCTGCCACTGCCAAAGGCTGCTTCCGTTCATCTAACTGAAACAATTCCGGATTAGCCCATACCTCCGTACTGTCAAAGGCCACATAAATAGGCACATCTCCCAAAATCTGAATGCCTGCCTTATTGGCATAAGTCTTTAAAGCACTCCACTGCTTATCAAATACATATTGCACAAATTCATAAAAAAGAATATCCTCCATGTATTCTTTTCTATATTTGACCAGGGCCTCCTCCTTACGCAGAAGAATATTCTCCTCCCAATCGGTGAAGCAAGCCCCACCATGGGCATTTTTGACCGCCATAAAAAGGGCATAATCCACCACCCAGTCGTAGTTATGTACAATAAAGTCCAGAAAAGCCTCGTCCTGTTCCAAATTGACTCTGGAAAAAGCAACCCTCAAGGCCTTAAATTTGGATGTATACATATGACCATAGTCCACATACTCCTCATGACCGCCCCAATCCAGAGCGTCACATTCCGCCTTTGTAAGAAGTCCCTCCTCTATCAGAGCTTCCAAATCAATAAAATATGGATTGCCTGCAAAGGTAGAAAAGGACTGATAAGGACTGTCTCCATAACCGGTAGGTCCTAAGGGCAAAATCTGCCACAGCTTCTGACCGGACGCCTTTAAAAAGTCCACAAAATCATAAGCCTCCTTTGAGAACGTACCGATACCGTACGCTCCCGGCAGACTGGAAATCGGCATTAAAATACCGCTTCTACGCATTTTCGTGTTCCTCCAATGCTCTCTTCGTCATCTCAGTATATTTATATTCAAAATCCCTGCGTTCCGTATGACAACTTTCAGATAAAATCAGTCCCGCAAACAAGGATTGGAGGGATGCTATTACCATAAAACCGCTGACAATCAGTGTAGGAAAACGAGGCACAAGACCTGTTGCAAAATACTCTGCAAGAACCGGAACAAACATGACACCTGCCACTGCAAGCAACAATAAACTCAGTGCTCCAAAGAAATAAAACGGTCTGTAATTTTTAAATAACTGCAAAATTTTAAATAATACCTTTGCACCATCAGAGTAAGTATTTAACTTGGACTCAGAACCCTCCGGTCTGTCACGATAATCTACGATAACATTTTCCACCTGCAGATTGTAGTTGACTGCATGAATGGTCATTTCCGTTTCAATTTCAAAGCCTGTGGAAATAACCGGGAAAGTCTTTACGAAAGCATAATTAAAGGCTCTGTAACCTGTCATAATGTCCTTAATATCGGACTTAAACAGTACATTGATGCTTTTACGCACAATGCTGTTGCCGAAATTGTGGAAAGGACGCTTATTTTCCTCAAAATATGTAGAGGAAAGCCTGTCACCGACTACCATATCCGCATGCTTATGAAGCACCAGATCTACCATCTCTCTGGCATGTTCCAAAGGATAGGTATCATCTCCGTCAATCATCAGATAACACTCTGCCTCGATTTCACGAAACATACGGCGTATGACATTGCCCTTGCCCTGCTTGTACTCATAACGAATGACAGCACCGGCCTCTTTAGCAATTTCCACCGTGCGATCCTTAGAATTGTTGTCATACACATAAACTGTAGCCTCCGGCAGTGCCGCATAGGCGTCACGCACCACCTTTCCTATAGTCTGTTCCTCATTGTAGCATGGAATTAAAACTGCTATTTTATCCATAAAAATCTCCTTTTGCCCCTGATAGGGCTTATATTGAAAGCTCCTCTGCTTCCTTTATTCTTAGGTTAAATCCGGTTGCCGAAGGCACCGTTCGCTTTATCGACGTACCAGATGCGCCGGAAGTCCGTCCTTGAATATCGGATACAATTCTCCCTGAATCAACGGACGCAGATATGCCAGAAATTCCTCGGTAATCTGGCTGCCATCTTCGGTAATAAAGTGCTGCGGAACCATTTTCTCCTGATTTGCAATGGCATGAATATCAAAGGCGGCGGTCACGCACTTGTACGGTTCATCCCCTACTCTGTTCAATGTAATCATCACACCGGTCTGGCCCTCTGCTGCTGCCTTTACTCCTGCAAAGCCTGCTGCAAATGCTTCATCAATATCTGTCAAAGATGCAATATGAGTAGCTGCACGCTGAAGCAGAGATGGCTCAATCACTCTCGCCTTAATACCGGTACGCTTCTCCACAATATCAGCCAAGGTGGCACAGCTGCCTGCTACCTGCTTGTGACCGAAAACATCCACATCCGTGCTCTCCGCTGCATACTCACTGACAAATCTGCCATCGGCTAACTTCACGCCCTCACTGACTGCAATCACCACAGAAGATTTCTGCGCTGCCAGCTCCTCAATCTTAGCCACAAAGGCATCGATATCAAACACCCGCTCCGGCAAATAAATAGCATCCACACCGGTACAGTCCGGTCCCTTTGCAAGTCCTGCCGCTCCTGTAAGCCACCCTGCGTGTCTGCCCATAATCTCTACTAAAATCAGCTTCGTCTTACCTTCATATGCTTCGTTATCACGAATAATTTCCTTCAAAGAAGTGGCAATATACTTGGCTGCTGAGCCAAAGCCCGGACAATGATCCGTTACCGGCAAATCATTGTCAATGGTCTTTGGGATACCAACAAAACACTGTGCCTTGCCATGCTCTGCGGCATAGTCAGAAAGCATTTTGACCGTATCCATAGAGTCATTGCCGCCCACATAAAGCATCATCTGAATATCATACTTTTCCATCACTGCAAAAATCTGCTCATAAATATCCTCATGTCCCTCCGGTACCGGCAACTTATATCTGCAGGTTCCAAGGAAGGCCGCAGGAGTACGCTTCAAAAGCTCGATTCCTTCCTCCTCAGCAAGATACTCGTCCAAATCCAATAAATTCTCTTTTAAAAAGCCCTGGATGCCATTCACCATACCATAAACCTTGCCTGCACCAAGCTCCTTACCGGCCTTATACACTCCCGCTACGGAAGCATTAATTACTGCGGTAGGACCACCGGACTGCCCTACTACGATATTACCTGTTACTTTCATAAATTTCCTCTCTTGTAATTAATTTCTTACAACCTCTCTAACTCCGCCATCCACAAGCTCATACAAGCGTCACTTGGCATGCGCAGGTCTCCTCTTGGGCTCACTCCCACACTTCCTACCTTTGGTCCATCCGGCAGACAGCTGCGCTTAAACTGCTGTGTAAAGAAACGGCGATAGAAGGTCTTTAACCATTTTAGAATCGTTGCTTCATCGTATTGTCCTGCAAAGGCTTTGCACGCCACCCTATATACCTTAGAAGGGGCAAATCCGCAGCGCAGCATATAATACAGGAAGAAGTCGTGGAGCTCGTAAGGACCCACCAAATCCTCCGTCTTTTGGCTGATGGCACCGTCCACCGGCGGCAAGAGCTCAGGACTCACCGGCGTATCCAGTACGTCCAAAAGCACTCGATTTAACTCTGCGTTGCCACAGGTATCTGCATAATACTGCACCAGATGACGCACCAAGGTCTTTGGCACACCGGCATTGACACCGTACATGGACATATGGTCGCCATTGTAGGTAGCCCAGCCAAGAGCCAGCTCGGACATATCACCGGTACCGATTACCATGCCGTTTTCACGATTGGCAATATCCATCAATATCTGGGTACGTTCTCTGGCCTGTGCATTTTCGTATGTCACATTGTGATTGTCTATATCGTGGTTAATATCATTAAAATGCACCGTTACCGCATTTTTAATATCTATTTCCTCCAAGGTCGCACCCAGAGTTCTGACCAGGGTGCAGGCATTGTCGTAGGTTCTGTCGGTAGTGCCGAAGCCAGGCATGGTAATAGCATGAATACCGGTTCTGTCAAGCCCCAGCAAATCAAATGCCCTGGCAGTCACTAACATAGCCAGTGTAGAATCCAGGCCTCCGCTGATACCAATGACCGCATGCTTACAGTTTGTATGCTCCAGTCTTTTCTTTAAGCCATAGGCCTGGATGGACAAAATCTCTTCACAACGCTGTGCGCGTTTGGTCGCATCCGACGGCACAAAAGGCATTGGCTCAAAATATCTGGTCAAAGTAGTTTCTTCCTCAGGTAATGTAAAATACACATGTCTGTGTAAGCACGCCTCCTCAGACTTAAAGGAAGACATGCCGCGCCTTTCATGACGCAGTTTGTGAATATCCAGCTCTGCATAAATGGTCTTGCCGGAAAATCTTTTGGTTTCTGCCAGCATGATACCATTTTCACAAATCATATTGTGGCCGCCGAAAACCATGTCCTGTGTGGACTCTCCCTCCCCGGCACTGCAGTAAATATAGCCTGCCATCAAGCGTGCAGAAGTGGATGCCACCAGCATATGCCGATAAATGTCCTTGCCAACATTTTCACTGGAGGCAGACAAATTTACAATGACATTAGCTCCTGCCAAACCATGACGCAGGGAAGGGGACATAGGTGCCCATAAATCTTCGCATATTTCACAGGCTACAGAAAGTCCTTTTAAGATGCCGTCCTTGACTTCAAATAAAATATCCGTCCCGAAAGGTACATACTTGCCATCAAAATAAATATCATCCGTATGCTCATTGCCTTCCACAAAATATCGACCCTCGTAAAATTCATGATGCATTGGGATATAGCGCTTTGGCACAAAGCCTAACATCTCTCCTGCAAAAAATCCTGCAGCCACATTATACAGCTTGCCTGTTTTTTCCATAGGAAGTCCCACAAATATCAGGGCGTCCATATCCGCTGTGGCAGACATAATATCTTTAAGCCCCTCTAAAGCCGCTTCCACCAATAATTCCTGAGCAAACAAATCCTGACAGGTATAGCCCGTAATACAAAGCTCCGGCAACACAATTATGCGTGCTCCCTGTTCATAAGCATCTGTAATTTTGTCAATAATTGCTTTTGTATTAAATGATACATCCGCCACCTTAATCTTTGGAGTAGCTGCTGCTACCTTGATAAATCCGTGCTTCATATGCTCTCCTACGCCCTGCTCTTTTTATAAATATCTTTTAATTCCTCTATATCAAACGTATAATTGGTATTGCAGAAATGACAGTTTACTTCTACAGGCTTACCATCATCAATCATTTCCTGTAAATCCTTTTTACCAACGCTGATAAGCACCTTTTCTACTCGACTCTTAGAGCAGTCGCAGAAAAAGCTCATCGGTATCTTGTCCGTAAATTCTACCTCAAGGCCTTCCAAAACCTTTTCCAGAAGTTGCTCCGGAGTATAACCTTCACTCAAAAGCTTTGTTACGGAATCTAAGTCTTTCAAATTCTCTTCCAGTCTGTCAATCACCTTATCCTCTGCAAAAGGCATCAATTGGATAATAAAGCCGCCTGCCTGAGCTACCTGATAATCCTTACCCACAAGCACGCCTAAGCCTACGCTGGAAGGCACCTGTTCACTGGTGGCAAAATAAAAGGTCAAATCCTCTGCAATTTCACTGGTCTGTAATACAGTCTGCCCTACATAAGGCTCCTTTAATCCCAAATCCTTAATGACATTCATAAAGCCTACACCTACAGCACCTGCCACATCCAGCTTGCCTTTGGCATTTAAAGGCAAATCCACATATGGGTTATTAACATACCCCTTCACATGACCAAAAGCATCTGCGGTCACAGTCATGCCCTGAAGCGGTCCACCGCCATGCACCTGTAGGGTCAGCACATCCTTTTCTCCCTTTAACATGACACCCATCATGGCACCACCTGTGAGCAGCCTGCCTAATGCTGCTGTTGCTACCGGTGTAGTGTTATGATGCGCTCTGGCCTTCTCCACCGTCTCTCTGGACGTACAGGCAAAGGCTCTGATCTGTGCATTTGCTGCTGTTGCTCTTACAATATAATCATTCATGTTTTTTCCTTTCTCACGACATACCATCAACACACGCTCCGTCACCTCAGTCACCTCGCCTTCGGTGTCTGCATCCAAAGCAGCCACAAATTCCAGCCCGGCCGCCTTTACAAGATGCAACATTTCCTGCAAATTGTAACCTCTCTGGTAATGCGTCTCCTGAAAACGACGGAAAACATCCATTTCAGCATCTTCTCTTACAAATATGGTCAGGTCATATTCGTTAATATGACTCTCTTCATCATAAAAATTGTCCCAGATAAAGCTGCAGTCCTCTCTGTTTTCTGCAATGGTAGTATCCCCAATTACTTCAGAATATTTGTAATCTGTATTAAAATCAAAGATAAAAAGTCCCTTCGGAAAGAGATAATTATTGATGTGCCTAAAAGTTTCAATAACTTCTTCCTCCTCCAACACATAATTGATGGAATCGCACACACAAATGACGGTGCCCACGGTACAATAGAGCTCCAACTCACGCATATCCTGACACAAATACATAATATCATGACCGGACTCTGCCCGCTTCTCCATGGCAATCTGCAACATTTCCGCAGACATATCGATTCCCATCATATCAAAGCCGGACTCTGCTAAAAGCTCTGTCAGGGTACCTGTACCACAGCCCAGATCCAGCACCAGATTACGTTCGCTCATCAGAGCCTGCTCTGTCTCGGCCTCTGGTGTCTCCGAACACCTTACCGGTCTGGAAATCCCATATTCCTCGATCAGCCTGATAATACGACCGCACCATTCCTCATAAGGAGTGGCATCCATAAATTCATCATAAACTGCTGCAAAGTCAGTATAACTTTCCATAATTTATTCCCTATCCTATAAATACTTGCCCAAAAAGCGGATAAGTGCCTGCATCTCACTGTCTGTACCAATGGTAATACGCAAATAATTGTCGATGCGCGGCTTTTTAAAATACCTCACATAAATATCCTGCTCCCGTAGTGCCTGATAGATTTCCTCTGCCGGCACATGCTCATGAGTAGCAAAAATAAAGTTTGCATAAGAATCCGGGAAGTGGAAGCCTAACTTCTTAAGCTCCTTCTTTGTCCACTCTCTGGTAGCAATAATTTTGTCCACAGTCTCCTTAAAATAATCCTCGCTGCGTACACATGCCACACCTGCCGCCAGACTGGTGCGATTCATGGTATAAGAATTAAAGGAAAACTTGGCATCATTCAAATAACCAATCAGCTTCTTGCTGCCAAAGGCAAAGCCAATACGCATACCTGCCAATGCCCTGGACTTGGAAAAGGTCTGCACAACCAGTAAATTCTCATACTTATTCACAAGAGGAAGTGCACTGACACCACCAAAATCCACATAAGCCTCATCCACAATCACCACTACATCCGGATTAGCCTGAATAATCTCCTCAATATGCTCAAGGCTCTCCAACACACCTGTCGGCGCATTGGGATTCGGGAACACAATACCTCCATTTGGCTGCTTATAATCCTCTACACGAAGCTTAAATTCCTCATCCAGCGCACAAGTCTGGTAAGGAATACGGAACAAATCCGCCCACACGTCATAAAAGGAGTATGTAATATCCGGAAATAAAATCGGCTTGTCACTATTAAAAAATGTCAGAAACGCCATAGCCAGCACATCATCACTGCCCACTCCCACAAAAATCTGGTCCTTTGGCATATGATACACATCACTAAGCGCCGTTAACAGACTGTCTGCTGTCGGGTCCGGATACAGACGCATTTCATTCGCCGTCAATGCATCCAGCGCCTCCTTTACCGCAGGTGCTGCCGGATAAGGGCACTCATTTGTATTTAATTTAATCATATTCGGTCTGTTTGGCTGCTCTCCCGGGACATAGGGAACAACCTTTCGTATATTTGCTTCAAAACTCATTGTAGTCTATCCTTCCTTACCATTCCTTTAGTGCAATACTGATATTGGTATCCCCCTTAATACCAGCCACACTGCCGGTGTGAGAATACTGCCATATTGCAAACTCATACGGGAAGGTCATCTGACCCTCCGTCTCACATACCCAGAAATCATATTCTGCAAGCATTTCTGCGTCCAGAAGCTCTGTAAAGGTCTCCACATCCCCGTAAACCATCGGAATAAAGCCTGCCTCCCTGATACGCTCACAAAACGTAATACAAAGCTCTGTGCGCTTCTCTTTGGTCAAAGCATCCTGTCTGGCCTTGTCATTCCTGATACGCTCAATATCAATCGCCACCGGATAGGTGATGTCATAATCACCCAGCTCCTTAATGACCAGCTCGGCCTCTTCCAAAGCCTCCTCATCCGTAATCGCCTGACTGAAGAAATAAGCCCCCACCTTGATGCCCTCAGCCAAAGCACCCTTTACATTCTGATAAAAGGTCTCATCCTTAATCAAAGTACCGCTGCTGCCATAGCCCCTGCAACCCACACGAATAAAGGCATACTCTACACCATCTGCCGCAACCTTTTTCCAATCAATAGTCCCCTGATACTTGGACACGTCGATGCCCTTATGAGAAGCAACCTTGCCATCCTTCATGTACTGATACTCACCATCTGCGGTAATCCGGATATCCGCCATAGTTATCGTATTGTCCTGCAGACCCTCGCTTTCTGTAGAAGGCTCCGTACTATTTGATGACTCTGAGCCTGCCGGGCTCTGTGCGTCGAAACCCGTCTGTGCTCCGTTATCCGTGCCCTCAACAGCACCATTTCCTTCTGAGTCATTTTCTTTCAGCAACCCATTTAAAATATCCTCAGCACTGGCATTGCCCTCCAGGCCTTCTTTAATGCTGTTAAGCACCTCCTGCCTGCCTTCTTCTCTGGCCTGATCCAAATTAGCCTGGACAGACTCATCAGACTGCCCCGGTGCTTCCGTGGTCTGCCCACCATTACCGGACGGACTGTACCCATTCGACCAGCTCAAATAACAAAGCCCCGCACCTGTAATAATAGCCACTACCAAAAGTAACACCATTATGATTATCATGTAATTATTTGTATTTTTGTTCATAAACCGCCTCGTTAAGTAAAATTGTCTTTCTTTGGTTTGTCATCCGACACATGAGATGTGCACAGACATACTTAAGAAGATTTTAGCACAATATTTGCCATTTAGCTATAGGGAAAATAAAAAAAGCCCTCTTTAGGCAAATTTTTCATTTTGGGTATTGTCCCGCCCTCCAATCCATGCTAGAATACTTACAAAGCATTAAATTTCTACTATTTTAAAAGATAAAATATTCAGAACATCTATTTTCATTTCAGAAATCTCAATGCTTTTGTTTCCTTCAGGAAAAACACTTTGAAAGATTTTCTGGAAGCCAACAGTGCGGAAGTGATGAAAGTGAGTATTTATGAATATCATGAGCGCAAGCGAGCTTGGGAAGGCACAGCCTTCACACAACGAGCGGCGAATGAGGATCGTGAGCTTTGCTCACGATATAACGAACCAGAGCATATGCACATGGAACGTGAAGATGCCTTCGAGGATGGACGTAAAACTGGCCTTGACGAGGGGCATAAGCTTGGCCTCGGCGAAGAGCGTGAAGAAGAACGTGCTCAGATATTTGCTTTGATGAATAAAATGACCGCTGACGGTCTCGGACATCAGCTCTCCAGACTTGCCAACGACCCTGTCTTTTATCAGGAGATGGTGAAGAAATATCTCGATACATGATTGGCCCCAATTAATTAGTTTTCTCTCACATTTAATTTGAGTGTCAAATCAACGTTTTGCCCACTATCGCGGTCAATATTTTCTCTTATACTATCATAAAATAATCTCAGTTGAAACCGATACTGGTCAATTGAGGTGTGTTATGATAGTGCAAAATACAAATAAGATCTGGAAAATAGGCGATAATCTGAGGCATTTACGCGTGTCACATGGTTATTCTCAGGAAACACTTTGCACCATGCTGAAAGCTTATTCCTGTGATATCAACAGAAGTACTTATTCCAAATACGAGTATGGTGAGTTGAATATTAGAATCAGCGTAATTGTCGCCTTAAAGGAGCTTTACCAATGTTCTTATGAGGACTTTTTTAACAACCTGACCTCTGCCACCGAACAAACCGGGCAATCTATGCTGGTGCAGAAATTAAGAAGAGATTTAAGGATGGGTGACAATCTAAAGCATTTACGTCTTAAGCACAACTATTCACAGGAAACACTATGTGTGAAGCTGCAACAACGTTCTTATGATATTGGCAGAACCACTTATTCCAAATATGAAAACGGAGAATTAAATATCAGAGCCAGCGTTATCTTAGCTTTGAAAGAGCTTTATGGCTGTTCTCTGGATGACTTTTTTGAAGACTTGGGTTAACCCCAAGCCTTCCTGTATTTATAAAATAGCTCAAATTATTTTAATCGAATTACACCATAACCATTGTCATTTCTCTTATAAAGTACCTCTATCTTGCCGGTATCACCATTCTCATAAACAAAGAACGGATGGCCCAGCTCCTCTAGCTGAATCATTGCTTCATCAACAGTCATCGGCTTGCGCTCGTATTCCTTCACACGAAGTACTTCCATTACAGGTTCTTCTTCCGTCTCCATGCCCATCTGCTTAATACTCTGGGTTTTGTCAATACGTGCCTTTTCTTTGATAATCTTTTTTTCCAGAGTCTTTACCACGTCACCAAGAATCTGATATACGGTAACGCCATGCTTGCCATACTCTTCTACACGAAGTAACTTGCCATTATAATTGGTCGTCAACTCTACAGACTGCATCTTGGAGGATGCCTTAATTGTTACGTTAATCCTTTCCAGATTATACTTGTCCAGCTTCTCCAGCCTATCCTTTACAACGTTTTCTAAAGCTGCGGTTTTCTCTACGTTTCTAGTTAAAATATTAATCATAGCCACACCCGATACAGATTAAACTGTATGCTTCCTTTCGTTATGTTGTATGTTTATTATAAACTATATGCAATTAATTTTCAAGCACTTTTTGCTTGATTGGTAAAATTTTCTGATTTTTTCTCCTTTTGTCGACAAATAATAAACGTTCCAATTTTTTCAGTAAATTTCCGATTACTATCTGACCATAAAAAACATTTTACATTTTCCCGAAATGTGTTACACTGTAAAGGTCGAGAAAAAACAAAAAGGAAAAAGCTATGATTACGAATATATGGAAGCATTTTAACTTGGTATGTCATCATAAATGGGAGGTTTTTAAGCTTTGCTGCCGTGCCGGCATTCCGTTACAGGGTGCCCTGCATGACATGAGCAAATTTACCCCTTCCGAATTTATAGAAAGTGTTAAATATTATAACGGACATCGTTCTCCCTTAGCTGTCAGTCGTGAGGTGAATGGCTACAGCAAAGCCTGGCTGCACCACAAGGGCCGCAACAAGCATCACTGGGAATACTGGATTGACGGTTACATACATGGCGGCTACGGCTGCATGATACCTTTTAAATATGCCTGTGAAATGATTTGCGACATGATTGCCGCCAGCAAGGTTTATAAAGGCAAGGAATATACCCTGGACTGTCCACTTAAATATTTTGAGGCCCAGACCTATGGTCAATTCGTGCATCCTCAGATTCAGGATTTTATGCGTGTAGCCTTTACCGCGTACGCGGAGCAGGGACCAAAGGCCTTTACCAAGGCGCAGCTGGCTGAATTTTATCAGACGTATGTTACTTCAAGTTGATTTCATCCCCGACATCCACCGGCTGAATCTTAAACAACACCCACAGCAGATTCACAAGCACCACCAGAAGGCATATTGCCAGAAGCATAATGACTGTAGAAATATTGTAGGCACCAAACAAATAATTCAGAACCTGCAGGACTACGTAAGCGACTCGCAGAAGCTTAAGATTTTCTGCCGGGTCGGGTTGCACTGCTTCTATACGACCAGCTATTTCACCCACCAAAATATATATCGTGTAGATGCTGATTACTGTAAAAATCAAATTTTCCAGTCCGTTATCAAACTCAAGTATCCAGTGCAGAAAATAATCCACAATCAATACCACTAAAAGCGGGCACATTCTGCGTTCCGTCTCCGTCATTTCCTGACTTCTAAATGCCTGTAAAATCAAATATATTCCTAGGAATTCGGGCAATATGTCCCATCTTCCAATATTTACATTGAGAAAAAGCAGTACAAAGCCCCATCTCATATACCTTAACGCTTTTGCTGTCATTGCCTGATCACCTCCACGCATTCGCCATCATAGTAAATCCAAACAATAAAGTGCAGCTCTTCCGTGTCGTCCCAGCCGTCATAGCCACCGCCGCCTCCGGAGATAAGTATTTTTTCGCCGTTTTCAACTGTGTTGCCATCAATAGAACGCCATGCTTTTCCATCAGATGAAGAGTAGTTGGCACTATCAATCTTTTCCAAATCCGGAGAAGCTTCTGTCTCCTGTGTAAATTCCTCTTCTGTAAAGGAACGAAATGCTATATTTACCTGTTTCCCTTCCAAAGACTCTTCTCCCTCATAGGTCGCATACACTCTATGATGCTTATACTGCATATCGAACTGCTTTGGATATTCCGCTGCCTCCTCTTTTTCCTTCATCTTCGGCACACTGCCCTGATAAACCTGCCAGCCGGAGTTAGAACTGAAAAGAGAGTAGAAACGAGCCTCATTATATCCTATGGCAGTCACACTCCAATCACCACTTGTACCTTCTGCCATGAGCAATGGTTCAGGGGCCTCCTGCCATCTCGTCTCGGGATACACCTCTTCTGAAAGCCTTCTGACTTTCCAGCCGTTTTCATACAAAAGCTCCAAATCCCAGTTTACAAAGGACGTGTTCTCCGAATCCTTTACATAAAGCTCAACCGTCGCAGAACCACTTGTCTCATGCCCACGCAAATTATAAATCCAGCAGCTTGTCATCCTGCTTCCATCCCAGACGAACCATGGATTTTCTATCATTTCCTCACGGAAAGTCAACCATTCCGCAGGTCCGTAATACGTAGCATTTGCAGCATTGCCGATGTAAGCGTGATTCCCAATCTGCCAACGTATAAATTTGTCCTGCTGAAACATTTCCCAAATCCATGCCTCCAGCTTCGGCAGTTCCTCCTCAGGTGCTACCGCCATCAGGTAAATCGGGTTCATTTCCTTTATGGCCTTCAGGTAAAGATACAGTGCCTCCTCCTTCGTTTCTGCTTCATAAGTTAAAGTACGTAGCATAACTCGTTCTAAGTCCTTTTCATTCTCTACACCGCAGGAAACAATGGTTTTGGCCTCACAATAACCGATGGCGGATACGCTCAAAATAATAGTAATGCACAATGCCACAAAGCCTACACCATGCGGTACACGCCTGAAATCAGCAATTCGCTTTATTCTGGTGTGCATATTGTGGTAAGAATTTGCCATGTTGGTGGTACCGATTTTGGCGCTTTGCGTTCTCTTTTTTCGTGCCATGCCAAGCAAGATATTACCATAAACTTTCTCCACCGGAAGGTCATCTTTTGAGGCCATCAGCTCCAACACACGCTGGTCGCAAAGTGCCTCACTATCATTTAAAATCACAGCGCTAACATACCAAATCAGTGGATTAAACCAATTAAACACTCTCACTAGATGCAGGAGGTAGTTAATCAGCACATCCCCGTGTTTTTTGTGTAAAAGCTCATGCACAATAACTTCCTCAGCTACTCCTTGCTTTGGAAGTACTAAAACAGGCCAAATAAGCCCGCATACACAAGGCATCACACGTTCCCCTACCCGTATCCGTTTGCAAGGCTTTAAATCATATTTTTCAGCAATGGCTGCCACACTTTCTTGAAGTTCCTGACTGGCGTGCTTTAGTCTGAGGACTTTGATTCGCATCACCAAAGCTACTATCAAATAATAGCCCGCTAACACCAGAACACCTGCTAAATACACCCATAATATATCTTGCAATAATGCAGAAACTCCTGCCCTCTCAGCCTTCAATGCCCACAGCTTCGTCCAGTAATTTATCGGTATGGCCTCAAACAACGACAGTGGGCTCTTTAACCATTCCATTGAAAGAGGCACCACCATACGCACCCCAAGCACTGTCCATATCAAGTAATGCCAGCGTGCATCCAGCTTGTCATGGAACAAGCGCTTCATCCCCAATAATAACAACGCTACAACTGACACCACTAAGGAATATTCTACTATCTGCCATATATTCATTTAAGTTCCTCCAACAATTTACGAAGCTCACTCACTTCCTCTTCACTTAAACCACCGTCCCGCACAAAGGCAGTCACCATACGCCATGCACTGCCCTGGTACACCCTTTCCAAAAAGCTCTGCCGCTCCTCCTTCTCACATTCCTCGCGACTCACAAGAGGCACGTATTGATGAGGACTACTCTCCTTTACCACCTTAAGATACCCCTTATCACACAAACGCTTCAAGAAAGTATGTACCGTATTTTTGTTCCACTTATCTCCTAACAGCTCCATCAGGCATGGCTGAGTGATACCGCTCTCATACGCCCATACCACATCCATAATCTGCCATTCACTCTCCGTTATCCTGTTTATTCGCTCTCTTTCCATGACAAACCTCCTTAAACAAACCAAGCCTACAAATGTAGTTTCTAATTATAGACTACACCTGTAGGCTCCATTTGTCAATATATAATGTAGCGGGAGTCAACTAATTACCACGATTCCGCAACACCTTAGATGGTGACACCCCATACCGCTTCTTGAAAAGCTTACTGAAATGGTAGGCATCGTCATACCCTACCTCCAGCGCCACTTCCTGAATACTGCCTTCCCAGCCGTTTTCCAAAAGCTCCTTGGCCTTTTCCAAACGAATATTAATTAAATAACGAATAGGAGTATCCCCGGTCTCTGCCTTGAAAATTTTGGATACATACACCGTGCTCAGGTAAGTATTGTCGGCTATCTGGTCCAAAGAAATTTTCTCCGCGTAATGGTCTTCAAAATAGTCAATAACCTGCTCCACCACATACTTTTTGTTGGCAGACTTGAACGAACAACCTGTGGTTACTGCTATGGGTTCTGTCTGCTCCCGCACCAAAAGCAGTAAGGCCTGCATTAAATAGGACTTTAACATGTAATACCTTCCGGTACGACGCACTACATTTTCCGCATCCATGGAGGTAAAGATTTTAAATAATTTCTGACGAAGCTCCCCTTGCGTATGGATAACGGCACCTTCCTCGGGCAGTGGCACTTCACTCGCTGCAAAATGCTCAAACTGCACATCTGTAAAGCCTACAATTGCCTCCGTGGTAGGATTTTCCGGATTGCTGACCAAGGACTGATGAGGCACCCCCGGATTAATTACTACCAAGTCCCCCTCCGACACCGGATATATTTTGTTGTCGATGCGATACTTTCCCTGTCCGGACAGTATAAAGATAAGCTCCGCAAAATCATGGCTGTCAGCTTTCGCTCCGTCTGTAGTCTTGGTGCCCTTCCAAAAATACAAAAAAGTCGGGTTAAGTTCTTCAATCTTGATGGTGCTTTTTCCCATGATATCACCTCATTTTCTCATACCGTTTCCGGCAGTTTTTGTATCTGTTCAGTACTTGAACCGTTACCAGCTTGCTATTAATTGTATTGTAAAGGTTTCCCGCAAAAATGCAAACCCTTTTACAGAAAATTACATGATTTTTACAAAATACTACATTTTATTTTTTGCCATGAAAGACTATTTTAAAAGCAACCAGACAACACAATTCATGCCTGCATTACAAAGTGAATGCAGACTGTCGAAAGGAAGGTTGATACTATGACTCCACTAAGATGGTTTTATTCGTTCCTAAGAAAATACCGTTTCCTCATGCTGGGCGGACTTTTTATGACCACACTCATTGTAGTCCTTTCCATGGTCAATCCACAAATCTCCGGAATGATTGTGGATGACGTTATCGAAGCCGGTGAGACGGACAGGCTTTTGCCACTGGCAGGTTTAATGCTTCTTACCACTGCCCTTATCAGCATCCTGCGCTTCTGCTACCAGATTACCTTTGAAAAGGCATCTCAGGGTGTTTTATACGACATGCGTAATAAGGTATACCGCAAGCTTTTACAAGAAGATTTTACCTTTTACAACAAGAAGCGTACCGGCGATTTAATGAGCCGCCAGACAGGCGATATGGATGCAATACGCCACTTTGTATCATATACCATTTACGTCAGCTACCAGTATACCCTGTATTTTATTTTTGCGCTGACTATGATTTTTACTATTAATACCAAGCTGGCACTGGCAATGCTTACTATACTGCCGTTTACCGTGCTGAACACTCTTTTTCAGTCCAAAAAAATTCATCCGGCTTTTAAAAGGAGTCGTGAATGCTATGCTGCATTGAATGCATTTGTGCAGGAAAATATTAGTGGCAACCGCGTAGTACGTGCTTTTGCCAAAGAAGATTTCGAAATTCAAAAGTTTGCAAAAGAAAACGATAACTACCGCAATGCTCAGGTTGCTGCCAGCCGCGTATGGATGCTTTTTTTACCGGTTTACGAAATTCTGACTTATGCTTTAAATATTATTTTAATGCTTTTTGGTGGTTATCTGGCCATTCAGGATGAAATCACCCTGGGCAATCTGGTTACTGTAAACGGCTACCTTTGGATGCTAAATTCTCCGCTGCGCATGATTGGTTGGCGTATTAACGAGATAGTCAACTTTATGACATCCCTGGAAAAAATTTACACTACCTACAAAGAAGAACCTCACGTAAAAACGCCACCGAGAGGCCTTACCAAAAAACGGCTGGAGGGTGCCGTGGAATTTCGTAACGTTTCTTATCGTGCGGATGACGAGGATATTGTTATGGACATTAACTTTAAGGTGGATCCAGGCCAGACCATCGGTATTATGGGAGCAACCGGTTCCGGCAAGTCCACTATTATGAATCTTCTCTGCCGCTTTTATGACACCACCTCCGGTCAGGTATTGATTGACGGCACGGACGTACGTAAAATGAATTTGTACAACCTCCGTGATAATATTGGCATGGCTATGCAGGAAGTATTTCTCTTCTCCGATACCATTGAAGGAAATATTGCCTACGGTCGTCCAAACTGTTCCTTCGAGGAAGTAAAAAAAGCTGCAGTAATGGCAGATGCCAACCACTTTATTAAAGAATTGCCTGAGGGCTATGATACTATTGTAGGCGAGCGCGGTGTTGGGCTTTCCGGTGGTCAGAAGCAACGAATTTCATTGGCCCGTGCACTGCTGAAAAATCCATCTATCTTGATTTTGGACGATACCACATCTGCGGTAGATATGGAAACCGAAGGCTACATACAAAAGCAATTAAAAAACATCAATAATGCCTGCACAATTTTTATTATTGCTTATCGCATTTCCTCTGTAAAGGATGCAGATATGATTTTGGTAATGGATGGCGGACATATTATTGAGCGTGGTACCCACGAAGAATTGCTGCAAAAAAACGGCTATTATGCTAAAACTTTTTACAATCAGTATGGTGAGATACCGACAGAAATCACTGCACAGAAAGGGGGCAACAGATATGGCAAGAAATAAATATGACGTAGACGAAGTATTGGAAGACAGCTTTGACGTAAGACAATTGAAGCGTCTGGCACAGTACATCACTCCGTACAAAAGCAAAATGTTAGGAGTTATGTTCCTAATGCTCTCCTCCTCAGCATTAACCATGCTGATACCGATTTTTTTGCAGAGAATTATGGATTACTGCATCCCGGAAAAGGACATGCGTACTATTGTAATCTATTGTTTTTTAACACTTATTATTGCATGCTATGCGGCAGCGTCACTGGCTATGAAAATCCGCACCATGTCTGTAATGGGTCAAAATATTGTTCACAATTTACGTGCTGATTTATTCAAACACTTACAGGAGCTGCCCTTTTCCTATTTCGACAGCAGGCCTCACGGGAAAATTCAGGTCCGCGCGGTAAATTATATGGGCAGCCTCAGCGACCTTTTGAGCAATGGTATTGTAAACACCTTTACTGATTTGTGCAACCTGATATTTATTATTATTTTTATGTTGATTGAGGATGCGAGACTAACCTTGGTCTGTCTGTGTGGTCTACCGCTTCTTGCCATGGTAGTTATTTTCATCAAGAAAAAACAACGTCGCGCATGGCAAATTCAGAGTAATAAGCAATCCAACTTAAATGCCTACATTGCGGAAAGTATCAATGGCATCCGTGTCACCCAGTCCTTCGTCAGAGAAGGCGAAAATGCTGCCATCTTCAATCGCTTGAGCAATGACTCACGCAGTGCCTGGATGCGTGCTCAGAAATACAGCTTCACCATGCAGCCAAGTGTGGATATTATTTCTTCGCTGACCACATCCTTTGTGTATGTTCTGGGTGTACGCTGGATTTTGGCACCAAATTCCACTTTAACTGCCGGCATTTTGATTGCTTTTACCGCTTACATCAGCCGCTTTTGGGCACCCATTAATACGTTGGCCAGCTTTTATAATTCCCTGCTGACTGCAGTATCCTATCTGGAACGTATTTTTGAAACTATTGATGAGCCTGTAATTGTAAAGGATGCACCGGATGCCCGGCCAATGCCTACCATTTACGGCAAAGTGGAATTTAAGGATGTATCCTTCAGCTATGAAGAAGGCCAAAAAATTTTAAAGAATGTGAATTTTACAACTGAAAAAGGCGAGACCTATGCTATAGTAGGTCCTACCGGTGCCGGCAAAAGTACCATTGTCAATCTGCTTAGCCGCTTTTACAATGTGGACTCCGGACAGATATTGATTGATGATGTAGATATTTCTAAGGTAACCCTTCACTCTCTGCGAAGCCAGATGGGTATTATGATGCAGGACAGTTTTATTTTCAGCGGCACCATTATGGACAATATCCGCTATGGCAACATGGAAGCCACCGACGAGGAAGTCATTCGGGCAGCCCAAACGGTTTGTGCCCATGACTTTATTATGGAGCTGGAAAATGGCTACTACACTCAGGTCAATGAACGCGGCACACGCCTATCCGTAGGCCAGCGCCAGCTTATCAGCTTTGCCCGGGCTATCCTGGCTGACCCCAAAATCCTAATACTGGACGAGGCCACCTCCAGCATCGATACGGAGACCGAAATTCTGCTGCAAAAAGGCTTAAACCGCCTTTTAGAAGGCCGTACTTCCTTTATCATTGCACACAGGTTGTCCACTATCAAGAATGCGGACTGCATCATGTACGTGGACAAAGGTGATATATTGGAAAAAGGAAATCATGCTGCTCTGATGGAGAGAAAGGGTGAGTATTATAAGCTGTATATGTCACAGTATGAGTTTTTGAAATAGCAATCTAATAAAACTGTCTAAAATAGATTTGCAGAAGATGGAAAGGCGCTGCCGCATGAACAAAATCCGTTAGTGCGATGGCGCCTTGAATTATAAATTTCTACTTCTTCCTATACCGTGGCTCTATCACCACCACATATACCACCATAGCCGTAATAGCCAAAATCATACATCCCAAAATCGAGCATATAAGCCATGGTGAATTTTGACCGCCTAAAAATGGAAGTCCTAACACCATAAACGCTGTTCCGAAACAAATCCACAGCTTCCCTAGGGCCTTATTGTAGGCTTTTACGTCTGTCACCTCAAACTTTGGCACATTTGCCCAGAAACCAAAGGCTTTCTGATTTTTGGCATAAATACTGTAAATCCCCCATACGATAAATACCAGACCCATTATACTCCAAATAATAAATGCTGCTAACATCTTTCCCTCTCCCTTCATTATACTATAAATACAGTATGCAACAAACAACTTTACCTTCAATCATAATGCCTGTCACAGCACTTCAATTACCGTCAGTACCTCACCCTTCACCACAAAACGCACATCATGTCCTGCAAAAGCCACGCCGTATTTGCGTGTGGGGTCATTATGGTAGGACGGCCTTGGATCCTGCTTCAATACCGCTATAATTGCCGCCTGCTTTTCTGCAGGAAATCTTGCAAGCAGCTCTTCCGGAAAGACTACCTGTAATTCATAATCCTTTACCTCATGGGCAAAGCCTCCTGTAGCATCCATATGGCAGTCCACGTAAGGCAAATAAGGCTTGATATCATAAATAGGCGTGTTGTGGCGCAAATCAACCCCTAACACGTGCAACACCGGCCCTCTATCGGTGTCCCATTCCATGCGCTCCAGCTTCACACTGGACAAGCCGATTGGATTGGGCCTGAACGGAGAACGGGTAGCAAACACACCCATGTGCTTATTCCCACCAAGTCTGGGCGGCCGCACAGTTACAGACCAGTTATCACGCTCCACACCTTCAAACTGCCACAAAAGCCATATATAATTATAACCTTCCAATCCCTTTAAAGCCTCCGCCTTACGGTACTCCGGCTCAAACACGATAGTACCCTTCAGTTCCTCCACCAGACCGCTCTGGCGTGGAATGCCAAACTTTTCCGGAAAATCGGTTTCTATTCTTGCAATAGCCTTCAGTTCCATTCCTATGCCTCTCCTTGACAGCCCTCCGTCCTGATTGTACTCGTTCCAACTGCTACATCCTTGTCAGCCATCAAACGTTTCTTTGGCCTGCCCTTACTGTCAAAATTTCTCTTCAAAGCCCGCTCTGTAGGCACAATAACATAAATCAACGGTACCAGCTGTATCATACAAAGCACACTGCCCACAGTACCTATAACATCCTTATCTCTACCGATTACCAGCAGCATGGCTACTATCGTCAACATCAAAAGCCACTTGCCCCACTTAAACCAAAGAGTGCCTGCATATTGGTGGGCAAAGTCCCATGCCTCCTGACTTTTGGTAGACCTCTCCGTGCGGTATCCATAGCCCCAATTAATGGTCTTTGGCGGCTTGTGCAGAAACACCCAGCCAAAGCCCAGCATTGCAGCCGGTATTAATAAATTCATAATTAACATAAAAATCCAGTATCCCATATTACCCTCCTAATACTCATCTGCTCATCTCCCCGGCACTTCTTCATCATAAAGCAATTATTTCAGCAGATACTTCTTATACGCCTTACGGGCGTCCAAATGAATCTCCTTAAAGAATAATACCAACCATACTACATAAGCGAAAATTGCAGCATAACCGCTTATCAACCAAGAAACCAATGCTCCTGCAGCCATCACACCAGTCCATATCATAAAATCTCTGGCAGTATCTCTGGCTATGCATGCCCTGTCATAATGCATACGCTCCCACTCAGGCATGGCATTAAAACCACTAAGCAGGTTGGCCGCACGTTCCTTACCAAAATAAAAAATCAATGCCGCACCCCCAAAGAAAGGAACTAATATGATACACATCCAAAAGCCAATATTCATGCTGCAACCTCCTCGTAGCAATATATATATATATTATACAACCATGCCATAACGTTTTCAAGAGTAAAACCTTAATCATTTGCCGCTTCAAAAATCAGCCATTTTCCATCCACATTAATTTCAATGGTGCCTCCTGCACCATACTGATAGCCATAACCTGCTCCAAAATTGGACTGATTATCCTGCGCTGGCACTTCTCCGGTTTCCACCGTGCTTTCAATCTTTCCATCCATAACACCACACCGCAAAGCCTCACTCACCTTGCCTGTATCATGGTATACCTTGCCTTTTACTCTTACCATCCTTCCTACTATCATAATTTCGCTCTCATCTTGTTCCAACTTCACAGGCGCCGCCTCTATTACTCTGTTCGCTAAACCATTCATCCATTGACAGGCCTCATAATTTCCTTGATATCCGATACCGTCAATAACAATAAACGGTGCAAATGCAGCCACCTCCATCACCTTGCCATCCGTTCGCATAATATCAAATTCCACCCACTGACCACTATACTCTCCATAAGAATTATCCTTCTTATAAACCTTCACAGTATCCAGAATTTCTAACAATTCCTGCACCTCATCAGCACCCAGCCTCGCTTCCTTCCCCGGTGGATATGCAGCAACACTTACTGCTGCAATATTTTCATACACCAAATCATATAACCTTCTCGTTACATGCTTCGTGTATACCTCCAGACCAGCCGCAACCAAAATGGCCACTGCCGCTACTACCACTATACAAATACCTATTTTCTTCTTCATCTTGATTCCCTCCTAAATTTCGGTTTATAGATTTGCAGCCGTCCCAATTCTTTGCAGAAGGGAGGCTTTACGATTTCATTTTTGGGGACGCTTCCGCTCAACGAAAGGCTGCAGCGGTACTAAGTTCAGCTGCGGTGTAAACACCTTGCTTCACTAAGGACCGGCGCC
>JAZRRW010000072.1:0-9043 GCA_045651105.1 Lachnospiraceae bacterium | reverse complement strand
ACAGAACGACATGGCTACGATCCGACTTTCCAAGACTTGCATTTCCATTTACCGTAAAGTTTAATGTAAGGATTTTACCTGTATAGGTTGTGTTTGCAGCATCTGACCAGGAAGCTGCATTACCGGTTGTCCAATTAAGTCCGGATCCTGTAATAGAATCTAATGTAAGCACGTTAGGGTCGTATTCCGGTTCAACAATTAAAGCCGCAACCCCCGGGTTACCTGTAATAGAAACATCAATAGAAACCGCCTGACCAGCCTGCGCTGTTTTGGATTCTACATCCATACTTCCTGAACTGGCAGCAAATACGGTCATTGACATCATTGTGGCACTCATAGCGATCGCCAACACGAATTTCAATAATTTTTTCATCGTTCAAAAACTCCTATATTCTTCTAAAGTCGGGGGCAAGGCTTCGCTTACCCCCATGTAATTATTTCCCTAAAACAACACCATCTACCTGTGCAAAGTATTTTGTCAAACGTGCCATATCACGAGAATCCACAACACCATCTTCGTTAACATCAGAATTCAACGCATTGATTACAGAACCGTCCTGAGCGAAATATCTTCTTAAACGAACCAGATCACGTGAATCAACTACTCCGTCATCATTAACGTCACCCAATAATTTTTCTGTTCTGATGTAAGTAATATCCAATGCATCTGCGATTTCACCTGCGATATAATCGTCACCTACCGTACTTGGATAAAGTGCTGCGCATTTGTTGTATACTAATGTAGCAAGATCTAATATAGACAATTCTTTATCTGTATTTGCTACGTCCACATTACGGGCATCTACATAAATAGCATCACCTGAAATGATTGCATAGGCTGTACCGTGTACAGCAACAGCGTCTACAAGATAATCAACATATTCACTTACGTCAAATTCTGCACCACCAATATTAATTGTTGTATTTGCCAAAGGATTGTACATACCAACAATAATAATTAACGCATCAGAATTAACTGCTTTGATGTCACTGATTAAACCTGGAAGCTCAACTGCATATTCCACTGCGTTGTATGCCATAGCTTCTACGATAGTTTCTAAGATTACTGTGTATTCTTCTTCCAGCTCAAGAGCTGCGATTTCAGCTTTAATATCTGCCAAAACATCTTCTACATATGGAAGCGCTTCTTCCCCAAGAAGACCTGCCCAATCGAAGCTTGCATTGCCACTCATTGCAGCATCAAGAGCATTGTTTAAAAATGTTACATTACTGAAGCCAATGGTTACAAGATCCGCATCTGTCACATCACTTAAATTTGCACGTTCTGCAGAGGCGGTATTACCGGTCTTTGCATAATTTACAACTTCGATGTCACTTACACCATTTTCTTTAGCTTCTGCATTGATTGCTGCAGCAAGTCTTTCTACATATCCTTCTGCTTTTGCAGATTCATCACCAATTGCAACAAACTTAAAGTCATCATCAACAACCATATCTGCTGTTGTTGCTTCTAAGAGCATTGCATTAATCTGTTCAACAATGATATCTACAAGATCTGCAAGTGCTTCTGCGCCCATAGCTTCAAGAGCATTTTTAAGCTCTTCTACAGCTTCTAATGAACCGGAAAGGATTCCCTTTACAGCTTCCTGAACACTATTTACATTTTCACGAATACTGTCTAAAACAGAATTAAGTTGTTCAGAAAGTTCTTCGCCTATTTTATTAAATTCTTCAATCTGCTTGTCAATAGCTTCTTTTAAGTCTTCAAGATCTTTGCCGGCTGCTTCTTCCAATGCTTTCTTAGCTGCTTCTAATTCAGCCATGATGTCATTGTATACTTTTTCAAGCTGATCAACCGCCTCAGCGTACAACGCATTTACTTCAGCTACAATCGCTTCATATGTAAGCTGTAATGCTGCTTCCAAGTGCTGTACTGCACAAGCAAGATCCTCATTCACAGTATTGATATCTTCTGTTACTCTGTCGATCTTTGCCTGGATTGTCTGACGAACCTCTTCCGCTACATCTGCGCCAAGAGCTGCCAATTCATCCTGATATCCCTTTAATTCTGCTTCAAGAGCTGCAACCTTTTCCGCTGCTTCTGCTTTTGCTGCGTCGATTTTTAACTGAGTCTCTGCAACTGCTTCTGCGTATTTTGCATCGATTTCAGCCTGAATTTCAGCCTTAATTGCTTCTAAATCAGCTTCTGCTTTTGCAATATCATCTGCATACTCTGCTTCAAGTGCTAAAAGCTCTTCAGTCAATTTCTCTTTTACAAGTTTTTCGCCTTCTTCGTATGCCTTCTGAAGACCCAAAACAGTAGCACCAAGAAGCATCTTACCCTCTTCCGGAATCTGATCAATACATCCCGGAAGTTCTTCCACAAACTTATTGTAGAGTGCTTCTGCATCATCAGAAAGAATAACTACCATTTTATCAATGTCAGCCATTGTTTCTTCTGCTGCACCCATTGTTACATCTAACAAGTTTGCTGCTTCTAATGCTGCAGCACGAACTGTTTCATAGGTACCTACAACGGTAGATACGATAGAATTTGCAGATTCGTTTGTTAATACTTCCACTACTGCTGCTACAGCTTCCTTTACATCATTAGCAGCCTGTGCAATGTCTTTTATGGTTGTTTCAAGAGAAGCCACAGCATCTGCAATCTGAACTGCCAATGCAACCATGTCTTCGATGTCTGCTTCCACATCTGCAACTAATGCTTCCACTGTTGCGATTGCATGTTCAATATCCTTAATTGCTGCTTCTAATTCAGCAACAATTGCATTTTCGTCAACAGCTACTACACACTCATGTTCCGGAACATCTGTCTCAACATTGTTTCCAAGATCAACATTGATGTTGATATCAGGAACTGTTACAGAGCCAATTTCCTGTTCAGAAAGAACCTTTTCAAGTTCTGCTTTTTTAGCTGCTAACTGCTCATTAAGACCAGCCAGCTTAGTTGTTAATACATCCTTCTGTTCTGTAAGCGCTGCTACGGAAGCATTAACAGCAGGTAATGTTTCTGTTGTATATGCTTCATAACGAGCTTCTAATACTGCTGTTAATTCATTAATTGTTGCGTTTACAGCATCAACATAGCCGAATTCTACCCACTGAGCCCAAACCTGAGCTGCAACTTCAGGACCGTAGGTTTCTAAGAGCTTGCAGAGTTCGTTGAGAGCAGTTTCTATGTTCTTGATAGTTTCATCCTGAACGGTGTAACCTTCTGCGTAAGCAGCAATTACTTTACCAGCAATGCTATCATGACCTGCAGGAGTAGGATGTACAGACATACCATTACCTACTTTGAATAATCCATAAATCTTGCACATTCCTCGTGTTACGTCACCGCTTAAACCACCAAACAACCACTCCTGTGTAGCTACCGGGCTATTTGTTGGATATTCGCCCAGATTGGTAAATACACTGGAAAGCTCTCCTGCAATACTCATCAGACCAGTTAAAGGAATATCCATAGTATCAATACTGCAGGCAACTGCTTTTTCAAGACCTAAATAAATTGCCGTAGATAAACATGTATCAGCACTAATTCCCTTACCAATAAACTCTCCCCACGTATATGCTCCATCAGCTTTCGCTGACTCATACTGCGTAATATCACTCAATTCTATTTTAGGCAATGCGCTCCCAGTAACTGCCATGCCAATCATCGTTCTCAGTTCTCCATTGTATGCATCAATATTACGTTGACGAACGGTGGTACCATCTAAACGGCTATCTTCTGCCACCCAATTATTATCTATTAAATTTTTAAATTCCTGACAAATAAATTGAGGAGCGGTTTCTTCCGCATAATAAAGCTTTGCATTTTTAGCAATACCCTGTGCCTGAAGTACCGTAGGCAAGCCAGCCATATAAGCATTCAGGGTGCCGAATAACCCATCCATTACGTCACCGAAAGGTAAAATCACATTACCATTATCATCGACAACATTCATGCCATAAGTGGTGTTCAATAAACCAACTAAAATAATCTCAACGTCAGAGTTCATATTGAGAATTTTTTCAACTAACAACTTGTAGTTAACCACATAGCTCGCTGTAGTGTATGCTAACAAATCAACTATAGCTTCCAGATTATACTGTTCAACCAATTCAACCGGAACTTCCGTAACCAGTTTACTTACCAGATTGCCATATACCTCCATAACCAGAGCATATTGTTCAGCGTCCAGATTCAATACCGCGATAGCATCCTCGAAAGAAAGTTTCTCATCTTCCTTTAATTCTGCGCCGAATACCCCCAGAGCATCTGTTACCTTGTGCATCAGAAAAGCACCGAATGATGCGTTACCAATGCCCATGGTAATTATATCAGCTTCAGCAACTGCTGCCTGAATGTAAGGCATCAGCTCTTCATCTGTATAAGTACCAACATAATCCTTGTATCCATTCCAGCCATCATCAAATTCTTCACGGCCGCCTAATAGATACAGCAAGTCTTCTGCCAACATAGCAGAAGTAGCAAGTTTAGTGTGTTCCACATCATAACCCAGGCCCTCGAGATATGCTTCAAACTGAAGCGGATATGCGCCTTCTCCATACATACCCTTGCCGGTCATGAAATCGTACACAGTCCTGTCATTACTAGTTTGATTATAGTCAACAAAGCCATAACCATTCGTCATGGAGTCACCAATGGAAACATACTTAATTGTTTCCTTGTCTTCCTCCTGTGCAAATACGGTGCCGCAGGTACTGAACATCATTACAAATGCCATGCACAGTGCCGTAGCGGAGCGCCATATTCTTTTAAGTTTTCGGTTCATAATTACCTCCCAATCATTTTTTTGCAGGAATTCCCCTGCTTACATTATTTATTTACATCACACCGTATTTGTTTGCGGTGAAAATGCCTAAGAAATTGTGTGTTCTCAGTCGGCCATCAGGTTCCAGCTGAGATAATCAAAGTGTCTGTACTGCTTTTCCAGCGTACGGTAGTCATTTTTGCCCATGCCGGTCAGCGGGATTTCGTCGATGCTGATGACTGCTACCGGTCTGCCGCGCTCTTCCAGACGGTCATTGCAGATGTCAAAGATTTCCTTGCAGGTCGCCTTGGCATCCACACCTTCCATAAATTCTATCAATACCAGTGGGTACTGGCCCTGGCTGCGCTCCCTGTCGTTGACACCGATTACGGCGCAGTTACGCACGGCTTTGTGCTTGCCTACGCGGCTCTCGATATTAACCGGAAATACCTTGTGACCGTCAAAGCGGGTAATCATGCGCTTTACGCGACCCTTTACAAAAAGGAAGCCATCCTCGTCCATGTAGCCGATGTCGCCGGAATGAATCCATATCTGGCCGTCGTCATGCAGACGCATTACATTTTCGGTCTCTTCAGGACGCTTGAAATAGCCCTTCATCATAGAAGGACCGGTTACGCAGATTTCGCCCTCTTCGCCGTAGCCCATTTCTTCGCCGGTCTCCGGGTCAAAAATTGACACAGTTGTGGTCAGAGAAGGAATACCCACGCTGCCTTTTTTGTAAATATTATTTACACAGAAGGATGCGGCTGCGGATAATTCGCTCATGCCGTAGCCCTGTGCCAACGGATATTTGATACGATGTGCCTTCATAAATTTATGAAGCTTGTGCTCCAGACCGCTGTTCATGGTGTCACCACCGGAGCCCAGTGTAATCAGGAAGGACAAGTCCATATCCTGCACTTCCTTACTTTCCATCAGCATTTCATAAAAAGCAGGGGTGCTTACCATATGCTGTGGACGATACTTCTTAATTAACTTGCCGAACTCAATCGGTACAAACCTCGGAACCGGAATCACTTCCATGTTCAGACAAAGCGGCATATGTAATCCACAGACCATACCATAAGCAGAAAAGATCGGTATAATGCCCAGAAAACGGTCGTCCGGCGTGTAATCCAGACCGCAGTATTTAAAGTTAACAGCCACTGCATTCATGGAATCGTTGGTCATCATAACACCCTTCGGAAATCCGGTGGTGCCGCCGGTATAAGCAATGGCCACTACCGCATCCCCCCGGTAAGGAGCCTCTACGGCCACGGTGTCCTTGCCGCCCTTGATAAATTTTTTCCAGTTTACAATGTTGTCACTGTATGGTATGTCATGTTTACTCTTTAACTTCAGCGCCGTCTTCATGATAAACGGCATGGAATCCCCCGGAGACAACACAATAATGTGCTCCTGATTCATCTTATCCAGATACGGACAAATCTTCGGAAAAGCCATATCCAGCACCAAAAGTACCCTGGATTCGGACTCCCGAATCATACGCTGAATACTTTCTTTGTCCATACGCGGGTCGATGGTATTGGCCGTCGCGCCCAACTTATTTAGTGCATACACTGCCGTAATGCATTCCGGCACTGCTACTGCCACGAAGGATACAATATCCCCCTGCTTTACCCCTATTGCAGCAAAGGCTTTGGCGCACTCCTCTATACGGTCTACCAGATTTCGAAAAGTAATCTTCGTACCGTAATAGTATAGAGCCGGCCCATCCGGACGATCCTTGTTCTCCTCCTTCAGATAGGAATATACCGTAGTCTTTGGAAGATCCAATGCCTTAACTTCCTGCGAGTAATACTTCATCCAAACTTTTTCTTGCGATATTCTCATTCATTTCTCCCTGTTGTGTAAGTGCCCTAAACACATAATTCGCATTATGTGGTAACCAAAGGGGTCATTTACGGCCTTGAGGAGACTATCATCACTATATTTAGGTAATGTGGCTGAATATTGGCCGTTTTGTTGGGCAAATAGGCAAATAAAAATAGGCACACAAAAAACACGCCCTTGTCATTTTACAAAAATGGACATATGGCGTTTTTGTGGTGCCAATTTTTTGTTGATTATGTAAAAATTTTAAATGGCAACATTTTTTTGTAAAAAGATATTGCCATTTTTACTTTTTTGATGTAGAATTTAGACGTATATATATGTACCTAGCAAACCCCTTTCACCACATAATGCGAATTATGTGGTGTTTTATTCCCCTGCTACACTACAAGCCCAAGTCGTTCGATTTTTTTGCGATGCTCCACTCCCGTAGTAATAATATAAATACGTGTGGTTTCAATGCTGTTATGCCCCAGAATGTCCGCAAGCTTCGCAATATCCTTCTCAATCCCGTAAAAAGTACGTGCAAAAAGCTTGCGCAGATTGTGCGGAAATACCTTTTTCGGATTTACCTCCGCACGCTCACACAAGCGCTTCATCTGCGCCCAGACATTGCTTCGATCCAAAGGATTGCCTTTTTCCGTCACAAAAATAGCACCGGATGCAATATTTCGCTTTTTTGCATAGTTTAAAAGCATCTTTTTTAATTTTCCCGGCACTAGAATGGTACGCACCTTGCTTTTACCCTTTACATTCACTTCTCCCTTTTTTACCCCTTCTACTGTAAAGTATTTGAGTTCGGATATTCGAATCCCCGTCCCGCATATGGTCTGCATTACCAGCCTCAGCTGTGGTTTTTCCTTGGCTGCATCCAAAAGTCGCATATACTCGGCTCTGGTCAGTTCCTTCTCCTCAGAACAATACACCTTTTTTTGCGTGCGGATGTTTTTGACCTTGCAGTCTCCGTACCCCAGATAATGGAGCAGACTGTTCAAAGAAGCCAGCATGGAGTTGACAGAACGGACTGCGTAGCCCTTTTCTATCAACATCTGCTTATATCCAATCACCACTTCCTTAGTTATTTCTTGTTGCTGTGCATAAGCTTTAAAAACCTGAACGTCCCGCAAATATTTACTGATAGTCATGTCGCTTTTTTCCTCACAACGTAAATATCTCCGAAATTCGTCAATCTGCTTCTCCGTAATTATTCTTTCATTCATTGGTTTTTCCCCCTGACAGTTATACTAAAGCTGTACTCGTTTCATGTAATACCCAAAGCTCCCATCCTGCGCCGGTGTGACGGCGCCCTCGAAGCTTTCGAATCCGTAAAACAAGGCTGCAGCTTTCTCTTTCTCATAAAATACCCCGGGTACGCCCAAAAAATACTGGGTATTTTTTCCTTGTTGCTGCCTTCCTAACAACAAATGCTTATAATAATAAAAACCATGCAACAGGAAACTATTTTGTACCATAGGCTGATAACGTTCCTGTAGCACCACAAAATCCCTTGGTTCAATGGAGAGGTAAGCTCGTCCGTCCCCAAAAGGATGTACAATTGGATAAATAGCACATAATTGCTTCCATTTATTTGGATAAAGCTGAAACTCCTTTTTTTTAGGCGGTTTTTCAGGAGACGCATTTACCGGCTTCTCACTCTCTTGCCGTGGAATCGGCTGTTCCGGTTGACTCTCTTGCAATTGCAAAGCCGGAGTTGCAAGCACCTCCTGTTCTTCCGCTTGAAATATCGCCTCTGCTAACTTTTCACTCTCTTTCACTTGAACCACAGGCTGTGCCATCATTTCACTATCCCCCATTTTAGCGGTTAACAACATATTTTTACTTGTCGGCTTATCCTCCATCCCATCTACCATTGGCAGCCATTTTTGTTCCATGCATCCTTCTGTTTTCAAATCAATATGCAGCCCGGTCACTTGCCCATAAGGAAAAGCCATGTGTCCTATCGCGTTTGTTTTACATTTTAAATATAAATTACCTTTGCCTTTATTTAAAATAATCTCGCCAAGTAAAGACTTTAAATCTCCAGAAACTGCATAAACAGGATACGTTCCCTGTACTCTTCCACAACCGGTAATGCTCACTTCTATACGACACACATCATCCATTGCCAGGAATCGCACTGTTCCAACACCCCTCACTTGTCCCTCATGCATTTTCCAAACTAAATATACTATTTTTTTATCAAAAAAATACACCTTCCCACCTCCTATACCTAAATAAGTATATGAGGTGAAAAGGTGAGTTATGAGTCTTAAATTAATAATCCATCTGTTCCAGATACTTCATATAATTTACAACCATGAGTGCAATCTTCAGTGTAAGTGCGTCATCGAAAGTACGAATATCCAAGCCTATGATTTTTTGCAGCTTTTCGATGCGGTATACCAAAGTATTCCTATGCAGGAAAAGCTGTCTGGATGTTTCGGAAACAT
>JAZRRW010000071.1:0-14077 GCA_045651105.1 Lachnospiraceae bacterium | reverse complement strand
TCCAGCAGGTGTTGTTATCGTTATTATCCGTGAGGACTTAATTACGGAGGATGTACTTGCCGGCACACCGACCATGCTTCGCTACAAGATTCATGCAGATGCTGATTCTTTATACAACACACCACCTTGCTATGGTATTTACATTTGCGGCAAGGTATTTAAGTGGATTAAAGCTATGGGCGGCTTAGAGGCTATGAAGGAGCATAATGAGAAAAAGGCCCAGATTTTATATGATTTCTTAGATAACTCCAAGCTGTTCAAGGGCACTGTTCGTAAGGAAGACCGTTCTTTGATGAATGTTCCTTTTGTAACAGGTGATGCGGACTTAGATGCTAAGTTTGTAAAGGAAGCAAAGGAAGCAGGCTTTGAAAACTTAAAGGGTCACCGCAGCGTTGGCGGCATGAGAGCAAGTATTTACAATGCTATGCCAATCGAAGGCGTAGAGGCTTTGGTTGCTTTCATGACCAAATTCGAAGAAGAGAATCTGAAATAGGAGAAAATTTATGTTTAATCTTCATTGTTTAAATCCAATTTCAAAAATTGGACTGGATAATTTAAGTGCAAATTATGCCTTGACTGATGATGTAAATGCAGCTCAGGGTATTTTGGTCAGAAGTGCAGCGATGCATGACATGGAGCTTTCTGACAACTTACTTGCAGTAGCAAGAGCCGGTGCCGGTGTCAATAATATTCCGCTGGATAAATGTGCAGAAAAGGGTATCGTAGTATTTAATACTCCGGGTGCCAATGCAAATGGTGTAAAGGAGCTTGTAATTGCAGGCTTATTAATGGCAAGCCGTGACATCGTAGGCGGTGTAAACTGGGTAGCTGCCAACAAGGATGACGAAGCTATTGCCAAAACCGCTGAAAAGCAGAAAAAACACTTTGCCGGTGTAGAAATTCAGGGCAAAACCTTAGGTGTTATCGGCCTTGGTGCTATCGGTATCAAGGTTGCAAATGCAGCAAATGCACTTGGTATGAATGTGTTGGGCTATGACCCGTTCATCTCCGTAGATGCTGCATGGAGCTTAAGCCGCAGCGTTAAGCACGTTACCAATTTAGATGATATCTATGCAGCGTGTGATTATATTACAGTGCATGTTCCTGCACTGCCAACTACAAAGGGAATGATTAATGCAGATGCCATTGCAAAGATGAAGCCGAACGCAGTTATTTTAAACTTTGCAAGAGATATCCTTTGCGATGAGGACGCTGTTTTAGAAGCCCTTGACGCAGGCAGGATTGCAAAGTATGTAACCGACTTCCCGAATCCAAAGACAGCTGGTCATGCAGGCTGTATCGTAATTCCTCACTTAGGCGCTTCCACCGAGGAGTCTGAGGACAACTGTGCAGTCATGGCTGTTAACGAAATGATGGACTACTTAGAAAACGGTAACATTACCAATTCCGTAAATTATCCTGCATGCAACGTAGGTATCTGCAAGACAGCTGGCCGTGTGGCAGTATTCCACAAAAATGTTGCCAACATGATTTCTCAGCTGACAGGATGCTTTGGCGAAGCAGGTATCAACATTGAGGAGTTTGTTAATAAATCCCGTGGTGAAGTTGCCTACACTGTCATGGATATCGAACAGAACGTTGGTGAGGACTTTATTGAGAAATTAGAAAGCATCGACGGTGTATTCCGCGCAAGAATTGTGAAATAGTATTAAAAAAAATATGTGACCCGTGTGAGTGAAGGCTTGCACGGGTTATTTTTCATACAAACACATTGACAAACATCTATGTATATGATAATATTTAAACATAGATAAATATCAATGCGAGGTGAAACAGTATGAATACAATAGATATAGCAGTTATATGTAAAGCACTTGGAGACAGCAATCGTTTACAGATTGTACAAATGTTATCTGATGGGGAAAAGTGTGGCTGCAGGCTGTTAGAGGCCTTTGAAATTACACAGCCGACTTTATCACACCACATGAAAATTTTGTGTGAGTGTGGTCTTGTAAATGATAAAAAAGAAGGAAAGTGGCATCACTATTCTTTAAACTGTGAAGTACTAACTGATTTTAAGAGGTTTATTGAAAATCTGTCCTGTATTAAGGAAGGAGGCTGTAGCTGTCTATGATATGGAACTTTATTGCTGACCAGATACTGGGAATGAAATGGTTGAATGAGTTGATTGGATATATACTAGAGAAGGTTGGTTTAGACGTATCCGGAAAACTCGGAGGCAGTATCCAATTTTTTATATATGATGTGTTGAAAATTACGATACTACTTTGTGTGTTAATATATATGATTTCGTATATACAGAGCTATTTTCCACCAGAACGTAGTAGAAAGATATTAGGACACTTTAAGGGAATTAGAGCAAATTGCATTTCAGCTTTATTAGGAACTGTTACACCATTCTGCTCCTGCTCCTCAATTCCGTTGTTTATTGGATTTACCAGTGCAGGACTTCCATTAGGTGTAACCTTCTCCTTTTTGATTTCATCGCCTATGGTGGATTTAGGAAGCCTTATTCTTTTAATGAGTATTTTCGGAACGAAGGTGGCAGTAACCTATGTGATTGTGGGTCTGTTTATTGCTGTAATAGGGGGAACGCTGATTGAAAAACTTCATATGGAAAAATATGTGGAAGATTTTATTTTGAAGGCAAATGCTGTTGATATTGACAGTCCTACATTAACGCAGAGAGACCGTTTGATATATGCAAAAGAGCAAGTAGCATCAACTTTTAAAAAAGTATTTCCGTATATTCTGATAGGTGTTGCGATAGGTGCGGTAATCCATAATTGGATTCCGGAAAAATGGATTGAGAATGTACTTGGCAGTCATAATCCTTTTGGCGTTGTGCTTGCCACATTAATTGGTATTCCAATGTATGCAGATATATTTGGTACAATTCCTGTTGCAGAAGCATTGCTTGCAAAAGGTGCACAGTTGGGTACAATCTTAAGTTTTATGATGGCGGTTACAACACTCAGTTTACCATCCATGATAATGTTGAAAAAGGCAGTAAAAACAAAACTTCTCGGCGTTTTTGTTGCAATATGTACGATTGGTATAATTGTCATTGGATATTTGTTTAATCTATTTCAAAATTTCATAATATAGGAGGAGGTTTATAAAATGGCATTTGTAAAAATATTAGGTGGTGGATGTGCTAAATGTAATCAGTTAGAAGATGCAACGCAAAAAGCACTCATTGAGTTGGGTATGGATAGAACTATAGATCATGTGAGAGATTTTGAGAAAATAGCTACATATGGTGTTATGACAACCCCAGCTTTAGTTGTAGACGGAAAAGTGGTATCTTATGGCAAAGTATTGAAAAAAGACGAAGTAATTGAAATTTTGAAGAAAGTGAGAGGATAGATTTGAAGAAAGTAGCATTTATATGCGTGCATAATTCCTGTCGAAGTCAGATTGCAGAAGCATTAGGAAAACACTTTGCATCTGATGTGTTTGAAAGTTATTCTGCCGGTACGGAAACAAAGCCAAATATCAATCAGGATGCAGTCCGTATTATGAAGAAATTATATGGTATTGATATGGAGCAGACACAATATTCAAAGTTGATTTCCGAAATACCAAAACCAGATATCGCAATTTCTATGGGATGTAATGTTAGGTGTCCATTTATTGGAAGAGCTTTTGATGACAATTGGGGCTTAGAAGACCCGACAGGTAAATCTGATGGTGATTTTATAAAAGTAATTAAAGAGATTGAAAGCAAAATTATGCAGTTAAAAAAAGAATTAGCATAGAAATATGATTATGTCACCACAATATTCACATGTGTGGACTGCGGATAAGCCGATTTCCATACAGGTTCAGTAAAAAAGGGGCAGTGTAACATGCCCCTTATCTAAACATCATCGGATTATTGGTATCATTTTCCAGATCAGAAAAGCTTTCGCGAAGCTTCATTTCATTGATAAGGCTGGCCTCGCTTTGCAGGTCCATATATTTGATAAACATATCCTCCAAAGGAATTTGAAGCTCGTCCGCAATTTCCTGTAACTTTGGCATAAGGACATTTAACTGCTTGGAGACCTGGGTTTTCTGTGGGTCAATATCTCCTAATTTATCTTCTGCGTATTTATTAATGCGTTCTAGGATTTCTATATCTTTTACTGTCATAAAGTATACTCCCTTGTTAGAATTTCTGTAATTATTTTATCACTTTTGCCTTGTATTGACTAGAGGTTTTTGATAAAATAAATAGAAACAAATTTATTTTTAAGGAGAAGGAAATGGCTATCATTAAACCATTTAAAGCATTTAGACCTGCCAAGGAATATGCTTCTCAGATTGCGGCACTGCCTTATGATGTGTACAATCGGGCAGAGGCTTGTGAGGTTGTTGCAGGTAATCCGCTGTCTTTTTTAGCAATTGACAGGGCAGAGACAGCCTTTGACAGTAGTGTAGACACTTATGCTGACTGTGTTTATTTAAAGGCAAGGGATCTTTTAGAGTCCCGTATCAAGGAGGGATACTTTGTACAGGAGGAGGCTCCTTGCTATTATATTTACCGACTTACCATGGATGGCCGCAGTCAGACTGGTCTGGTTGGTCTGGCATCTATCGACGACTACGAAAGTCAGGTGATTAAAAAGCACGAGAATACCCGTGCAGACAAGGAATTAGACCGTATCCGTCATGTGGATACCTGTAATGCACAGACCGGTCCTATTTTCCTGGCATACAGAGCCAAGGAAGCGATTGGTGAAGTTATCAGTCGTGTTATGGAAAAGTCTGCACTTTATGATTTTGTATCTGAGGACGGCATTGGTCATCAGGTTTGGGTAATTAACGAGGCTTCTGATGTGGCACAGGTTGCAGCGGCTTTTGCAGACATGCAGGAGATTTATATTGCAGATGGTCATCATAGATGTGCTTCTGCTGTAAAGGTTGGTTTGAAGCGTAGGGCAGAGAAGCCGGACTATGACGGTAGCGAGGAGTTTCATTATTTCCTGTCTGTGTTATTCCCGGATGAAGAATTGATGATTATGGATTATAATCGTGTAGTAGATAATCTGGGCGGAATGGACGAAGAAGGTTTCCTTCAGAAAATGTCCGAGATTTTTGTAGTAACACCGCTTGGTGAGAAGGCAGTTAAGCCGACTTATAAGGGTCAGATTACTATGTATTTGGGCAATAAGTGGTATTTGCTGGAAATTCCAGAGACCTATTATACCGGAGACCCGGTAAGGGATTTGGATGTATCTGTTTTGCAGGAGCATGTATTAGAGCCTGTGTTACATATTTTGGATCCGAAGACCGACAAGCATATTGATTTTGTAGGTGGTATTCGTGGTCTGAAGGAATTAGAGCGCAGGGTGCATACGGATATGAAGGTGGCCTTTGCTATGTATCCGACGGATATCAGTGAATTATTTGCGGTTGCTGATGCAGGACTTTTGATGCCGCCAAAATCTACCTGGTTTGAACCGAAGCTCAGAAGCGGTTTGTTTATTCATTCCCTTAAGGATAATCAGTAATATTTAAAAATCAAAACTTAACAAAATAAGATTTTTAAAGTCATCAAAAATAGGAGGTAAAATCAGGAACAGATACCGGAAAGGCAATTCCTGAGAAGAAAAATAATGGACGTTTTATCAACATACACCATGAATGTGGACGGAGCATCAAGTGACGCTATCATGAACTGGATTAGTGCTACACTGCTTCCAGCTATAATTGCTTTTGCATTAAAGCTACTGGGCATTTTAATAATATGGTTTATCGGTGCAAAGGTAATTAAATTAGCACGTAAAATTGTAAGAAAGATGCTGGAAAAAGGGCATGCTGATAAGGGTGTAATTACATTCTTAGACAATTTTGTGAAGCTTGGATTATATGCGATATTGGTTGTAATAATTTTAGGTGCGTTTGGTATAGACATGGCCAGCATTGCAGCAGTGATTGCATCCGCAGGTGTTGCCATCGGTCTGGCTTTACAGGGCTCTCTCAGCAATCTGGCAGGCGGTGTACTTATTTTGCTGCTGAAGCCTTTCAGAGTTGGCGATTATATTGTGGCAGCAGGGGTAGAAGGTACCGTTTCCGAAATCCAGATGTTTGCAACTAAACTGATTACACCTGACAATCGTGTGATTGTGGTACCGAATGGTACTTTAAGCAATGGTACCATTACTAATGTTTCTGCACTGGATAAGCGTCGTCTTGATATTAACGCAAGCATTGCCTATGGTGCTGACTTGAAGTTAGCTAAAAGCGTGTTAATGGGTCTTTTAGAGGATTGTGAATACGTATTAAAGGAAGAGGGCTATGATGTATTCGTAAATAACTTAGGTGCCAGCAGCGTGGATTTAAATGTACGTTTGTGGGTAAAGAAAGAGGATTACTGGGCAGCAAAGAGTTATGTTACTGAAAATATTAAGCTCAGACTGGATGCAAATAATATTGAGATTCCATTTAATCAGATTGATGTACACATTGAAAACAATTAAACGAACTGTTTGATTCTTTGTTGTTACAAATAAAATATTTTAAAAGCTAAGAGCCTGCATCAAATGATGCAGGCTCTTTATTCTACAAAAGGGAAGGGGATTCCCAAAAGAATTTATTACATCAGGATGGGGATGGTACCTGATGTAATAAGAGCTCCCGAAGGGACTCGAACCGTCGATCTATTGATTACGAATCAATTGCTCTACCAACTGAGCCACGGAAGCGAACAAACATATTATATACAAATAACTGTGAAATTTCAAGTACTTTTTTGATTTTTTATTATACACATCAATTTTTCGTCTCATATAATAAAATAAGTAAGTATTTAGGAGTAAAGTATGGGAAGTCCGTTTCTTTCTTTTATTGATGTATCCTATGCTTACCATAATTTGAAAGGAGAAACACAGGCAATTCAAAATTTGTCTTTTCATATAAATGAGGGGGAATTTGTAGCAATTGTGGGTCCAAGTGGTTGTGGTAAGTCAACAATATTATCCCTGATATCAGGAATTTTTGAACCGGAGGACGGCAGCATTTTATTTGCAAATGAAGGTAAACGACCAATGATAGGATATATGCTGCAAAGAGACCACTTATTCCCATGGAGAACCATATGGTCAAATTGTGTGTTAGGGCTTGAGATACAAGAACAAAAAACAAAAGAAAAGCTTGCGTTAGCAGAGTATTTACTTAAAGAATATAATCTCTGGGATGTGCGAAATAAAAAACCGGATGAGTTGAGTGGCGGCATGAGGCAGAGAGCGGCACTTATTAGAACTCTGGTTTTGAAGCCGGATTTATTTCTTTTGGATGAACCTTTTAGTGCGCTGGATTTTCAGACCAGAATAGAGGTTTCTGATGATATTTCTTCTATCATACGTGAAAGCGGCAAAACAGTTATTTTGATTACTCATGATTTACAGGAAGCAATCAGCCTGAGTGACAGAGTAATCGTACTGAGCAGTCGCCCGGCTCATGTAGTAAGAGATATACCTATCAGGTTAAGCAGGGAAAGAAAAGGGGTACTTGCAGCAAGAAGTGCACCGGAATTTAATGATTATTTCAATCTGATATGGGAGGACTTGAAGGAAAAGGAGGAAAAAACATGACCAGACAGGAACAATTTATTCATCAACACAAAAAATTTCATCTTTTGATTGCACTGGCACAAGTTGGACTTTTTCTGCTTTTGCTGGGGTTATGGGAGCTTGCGGCAAGACTAGGCTGGATAGACAGCTTCTTCTTTTGCAGCCCAAGCATTGTTGTAAAGTGTTTTCTCAGAATGCTTGTGGGAGAAGAGCTACTGATGCATCTTGGTTATAGCTTGTTGGAAATTACCATAAGCTTTTTGTTGATATTTGTCATATCCTTTGTGGTTGCACTTTTACTATGGTATTATCTGGCGCTTTCCAGAATTTTAGAGCCATTTTTAGTTGTTTTAAATGCTTTGCCAAAATCTGCACTGGCTCCTTTGTTTATTGTCTGGATTGGCACAGGCAGTAAAACCATTATTGTGGCCGGTATTTCGGTAGCATTGTTTGGCAGTATCATTAATCTGTACAGCGGTTTCAGAGAAACAGATGCAGAAAAAATTTTATTGATTCAGACACTTGGCGGTGATAAACTGGATGTGTTAACCAAGGTGGTCATTCCCGCTGCAATTCCTAATATTATCAGTGTCATGAAGGTAAATATCGGTCTGGCATTGGTTGGTGTTATTATTGGTGAATTTTTTGCAGGCAGGAGAGGACTTGGTTATCTGATTATCTATGGTACGCAGGTATTTAAGCTGGATATGGTACTTACTTCCATTATCATTCTATGCTTCCTTGCTATGCTTTTATACAAGATTGTGCAAAGTTTAGAGCATGCATATTTGAGAAGCAGTACTGTAGTGAGATAAATTATTCGCATATTAAAGTGAAAAAGTGAAAACCAAAACTTGAAATATGGAATAATATGTGATAATATGTTGAGAAACGATTTGAATTTCTAAGGAGGCTATCTATGGCACAGCTATGGGGTGGTAGATTTACCAAGGAAACAGACCAGCTGGTATATGATTTTAATGCATCAATTCTTTTTGATCAGAAATTATTAGAGGAAGATATTACAGGCAGCAAGGCTCACGTAACCATGCTTTGTAAGCAGGGTATCGTGACCGTGGAGGAAAAGGAGCAGATTATAGTTGGACTTGAGTCTATTCTTAAGGACACACTGGATGGTGCACTTCCGATTACAACCAAATATGAAGATGTGCACAGCTTTGTAGAGTCTAATTTAATTGACAGAATAGGCGATGCCGGTAAGAAGCTTCACACAGGCAGAAGCCGTAACGACCAGGTGGCTTTGGATATGCGTATGTATGTGCGCAAAGCCGTAAAAGAGACAGACGCTTTGTTAAAGCAGTTGTTAGAGGTGATTTTAAGGACCATGGAGGAGAACCTGGACACTTATATGCCGGGCTTTACCCATCTGCAGAAGGCACAGCCGATTACACTGGCACATCATTACGGAGCGTACTTTGAGATGTTTAAGCGCGACAGAAGCCGTATGCAGGATATATATGAACGTATGAATTATTGTCCGCTGGGCGCGGGAGCGTTGGCAGGCACTACGTATCCTTTAGACAGAGAGTATACTGCAGAGCTGTTAGGCTTTTATGGTCCTACGCTGAATAGTATGGATTCCGTTTCCGACAGAGACTATGTGATGGAGTATTTAAGTGCTTTATCTATGGTCATGATGCACTTAAGCAGATTTTGTGAAGAAGTCATTATCTGGAATTCCAATGAATATCAGTTTGTTGAGATTGATGATGCTTATTCCACAGGCTCCAGCATTATGCCCCAAAAGAAAAATCCGGACATTGCAGAGTTAGTACGTGGCAAGACCGGTCGTGTATATGGTGCCCTTATGAGCATGCTTACCACCATGAAGGGGATTCCACTTGCGTACAATAAGGATATGCAAGAGGATAAGGAAATGACCTTTGATGCCATTGAAACGGTAAGCAACTGTCTAATGTTGTTTACAGGTATGTTAGATACCATGAAGTTTCGTAAGGACGTGATGGCGAAAAGTGCCATGAACGGGTTTACTAATGCTACACATGCCGCTGATTATCTGGTTATGAAAGGTGTGCCTTTCCGTGATGCTCACGGAATAATCGGCAGACTGGTGCTTTACTGCATAGAAAGAAATACCTGCATTGATGCTCTTAGCTTAGAAGAGCTGCAGGCTATTAGTGATAAGTTTGAAGCTGACATATATGATGCCGTAAGTCTGGAAACCTGCGTAAATAAGCGTTTGACTATCGGTGCTCCAGGACCGGAGGCTATGAAGCAGGTCATTTCAAAGCACAAGGCATATTTAGGGGAATAGCATATTTTATAATACTGATTAATATAGTAATATACTATTTTAATACATTTTCCAAATATGGAATGAGGAGGATACTATTATGGTAAATGAAAAGTTGAAAGTTGGTATTTTGGGTGCTACCGGTATGGTAGGACAGCGTTTTATCGCATTATTGGAAAATCATCCTTGGTTTGAGGTTGTGACTGTAGCTGCTTCCGGCAGAAGTGCAGGCAGACCTTATGCAGAGGCTGTAGAGGGTCGTTGGAAAATGACCACCCCAATTCCTGAAAAGGTAAAAGACTTAGTTGTACTTGATGTTGCTGATATTGAGGCTGTTTCCAAGGACGTTGATTTTGTATTTAGTGCAGTAAATATGTCCAAGGACGAAATCAAGGCAATCGAGGATGCTTATGCAAAGCATGAAATTCCTGTTGTTTCCAATAACTCTGCACATCGCTGGACACCGGACGTACCAATGTGTGTACCTGAAATCAATCCGGAGCATATGCATGTGATTGAATTCCAGAAAAAGAGACTGGGCACCAAGAGAGGTTTCGTAGCAGTAAAGCCAAACTGCTCCATCCAGTCTTATGCACCTGTTCTTACAGCATGGAAGGAATTCGAGCCATACGAAGTAGTAGCAACTACATATCAGGCTATTTCCGGCGCAGGCAAGACCTTCAATGAGTGGCCTGAAATGGTACAAAATATTATTCCTTACATCGGCGGTGAAGAAGAAAAGTCCGAGAAGGAACCTTTAAGAATCTGGGGTACTATCGAAGATGGCGTTATTAAGCCTGCAACCAGCCCTAAGATTACCTGTCAGTGTGTTCGTGTACCTGTATTAAACGGTCACACCGCTGCAGTATTTGTTAAGTTCAAAAAGAAACCAACCAAAGAGCAGTTAATCGAGAAAATCGTAAACTTCAAGGGCGTTCCTCAGGAGTTAGAGCTTCCAAGCGCTCCAAAGCAGTTCATTCAGTACTTAGAAGAGGACAACAGACCTCAGGTAAATCTGGATGTAGACTATGAGAATGGTATGGGTGTAAGTGTAGGCCGTATCCGTGAAGACCACATTTATGACTTTAAATTTATCGGTTTATCCCACAATACTGTTCGTGGTGCAGCAGGCGGCGCAGTGCTTTGCGCAGAATTATTAACCGCTCAGGGTTATATTACTAAGAAATAGGGTAACTATTCAAGACAGGTCGAAGCACTTGCTGCTGAGACCGTAAGAACATGATTCAGGAGTGCAAAAATCCCATTGCGAAGCAATCTGATATGGATTTTTGCATCGTAATTATGAAGGTACTGAATAATTACGAAATAGGATTTATATGAGCAAACGTGTATTTATAGCTGAAAAGCCAAGTGTAGCCAGGGAATTTGCCAAGGCTTTAAAAGAGAATATGGTACAAAGAAACGGCTATCTGGAAGGGGATACCTCTATCGTAACATGGTGCGTCGGTCATCTGGTAACCATGAGTTATCCCGAAAGCTATGATGCCAAATATAAACGCTGGTCCTTAGACACCATTCCGTTTATACCTGATACTTTTTTGTATCAGGTTATAGACGCGGTGAAGGACCAGTTTAAAATTGTATCCGGTATTTTAAACCGACAGGATGTCAGCACTATTTATGTATGTACCGACTCCGGAAGAGAAGGTGAGTATATATATCGCTTGGTAGAGCAAATGGCAGGTGTTAAAGGCAAAGCGCGTAAGCGTGTCTGGATTGATTCCCAGACGGAGGAGGAAATTCTGCGCGGTATTCGTGAAGCTAAGGACTTGTCCGAGTATGATGCCTTAAGTGATGCTGCATATTTGCGTGCTAAGGAAGATTACCTGATGGGTATTAATTTCTCCAGAGTACTGACACTCAAATATGGTGACTCCATCAAACGCTATTTAGGTGTGGAGAGAGGCGTGGTCAGTGTGGGCCGTGTTATGACCTGTGTGCTGGGCATGGTAGTCAATCGGGAAAGGGAAATCCGTAACTTTAAAAAGACCTCCTTTTATCGCCTTATAGCTGATTTTACAGTAGGTGAAAAGGCCTTAGATGGTGAGTGGCGTGTAACGGAGCTTAGCCGCTATTTTAATTCACCAAAGCTTTATAGTGAGAAAGGCTTTCATGAAGAAGCGGAAGCCATGAAATTCCGTGACGAATTGTTACAGGAAGCACAGGGCAAGATGATTCTGGTAGGCAAAGAAAGCAAAAAAGAAACCAAGAATCCCCCACTTTTATATAATCTTGCAGAGTTGCAGAATGATTGCTCCAAGCTCTTTAAAATCAGTCCGGATGAAACCTTAAATATTGTACAACAACTTTATGAAAAGAAGCTGGTAACCTATCCCAGAACGGACGCCAGAGTGCTTTCCACCGCTGTTGCCAAAGAAATATACAAAAACATCAGAGGCCTTACTCATTATGTCCATGGGCAGACTTTTGCAGAGGAAATTCTTGCAAATGGCAGCTTCAAAGGCATTGCCAAATCCCGCTATGTAGATGACAAGAAAATTACAGACCATTATGCCATTATCCCTACAGGACAGGGGTTAAATGCCATGAACAGCCTGCATCCAACGGCACAGAAGGTGTATGAGGTTATTGTACGAAGGTTTTTAGCAATTTTTTATCCTGCGGCAATCTATCAAAAGGTCGGTCTGGTGACAGGCATCGGAAATGAAAGATTTTATTCCACCTTTAAAACGCTGGTGGAAGAAGGGTACTTGAAAGTTACCCGGTACTCCTTCGGCAATCGCAGCAATGTGTCCAAGAGTAAGGATACAGAAAGCACTGAAAAGAGTGGACAAACGGATGCGCCTGACAAAAACACTGACAGTGATGAGACCATAGAAACCAGCTGCGATGCTACGTTTATGGCGCAGTTAAGTGCTTTGAAAAAGGGTATGGAGTTGCCATTAAAGGATATTGAAATAAAGACAGGGGAAACCTCACCACCAAAACGTTACAATTCCGGCAGCATGATTTTGGCTATGGAAAATGCCGGTCAGCTGATAGAGGATGAGGAGCTTCGTGCCCAGATTAAGGGCAGTGGTATTGGTACCAGTGCCACCAGAGCAGAGATTTTAAAAAAGCTGATTACTACAAACCAGTATATTTCGTTGAACAAAAAGACTCAGATACTGACACCGACGCAGCTGGGTGAGCTGATTTATGATGTGGTAGATTGTTCTATGAAGCGAATGCTTGACCCGGCCTTGACGGCAAGCTGGGAAAAGGGGCTGACCGGTGTAGCAGACGGCAGCATTACTTCAGAAGAATATATGGCAAAGCTTTCAACCTTTGTAAGTAAATATACGAATTATGCGAAGGCTTTGAATAATCAGTCTGTGGTATACAGTAAATTTAAAGCTATAGAACCATTTTACAATACCAAAAGCAGCAAGTCTTAATTATGATGAACGTGGCAAAATTTTATTAAATATTAGCAGGAGTGTTTTATTATGAAGCAGTATAGTATTTCAAATTTATACACCTTAGAAGAAACGATTGCAGCAGAGCTTTTTGAAGGAAAAGAATATCCATGGGAGGTCCTTCCGGAGATTTCAAAGTTTATTTTAAAACTTGGAGAGAGCTTGGATGCCAATAAATTCGAAAAGCATGGTGAAAATATCTGGATTGCCAAGTCTGCAAAGGTTGCACCGACAGCCTGTATTAACGGACCATGTATTATTGACGAAGAGGCAGAGGTGCGTCACTGTGCCTTTATCCGTGGTGGCGCAATTGTAGGAAAAGGAGCTGTGGTAGGCAATTCCACAGAGCTCAAAAATGTGGTTTTATTCAATAAGGTTCAAGTGCCGCATTATAATTATGTAGGGGATTCCGTACTGGGCTTCAAGTCCCATATGGGAGCAGGCAGTATTACCTCCAATGTAAAAAGTGACAAGACGCTGGTAGTGGTGAAGGCTGCAGAAGGGCAGATTGAGACAGGTCTTAAGAAAATGGGTGCCATGTTAGGTGATTATGTAGAGGTGGGTTGTAACTCTGTATTAAATCCCGGCACAGTAATTGGACGCTCAAGTAACGTGTATCCGACCAGCTGTGTTCGTGGATGTATTCCTGCAAATCATATTTTCAAAGGGAAAGATGATATTGTAGCCAAAAGATAAAATTTTGTGTTATTTTTTGTGATTTGATATCAGAAAAAGATTGACTTATTTTAAATTTGTATTATAATAGTGTTTGTACATTTCTCTAACGCTTTAACGCGTTACAGTTTAATGTGCTAAATTGA
>JAZRRW010000070.1:0-12637 GCA_045651105.1 Lachnospiraceae bacterium | reverse complement strand
CAGCCGGTTAGCGCACGGAGCCGCCATTTTATTCACTTATGAGGGCGTCTAACGAGCGTCGCTCCTTAGTGAGACGAGGAGCTTGCACCGAAGTCGAACTTAGTACCGCTACGTGAGTTATCGAGCGAAAGCGTACCGATTGAGTGAATACAATGGCGGCTCCGTGCGCTAACCGGCTGAACTGTTACCTTTATTTATTTTATCATGTTAAAAAAGATATGTAAACCTTTGCAGTTAAAGGAAAATGTGTTATACTTATATAATTAAGGCTTAATTTGAACAAGGAGGCATTTATGAACGAAATACATTTGGATATTCAAATTAAAAGTAGCGATTTATATGATTATATGCTGAGGCATTCCTATCACAGTGCTCAGGGACTTTTAGGGTCCTGTATCGGTGCATTAGCCATTTTGATGTTTTTAAAAAATCATCAGCTTATATATTGCATCATGGGTGTTATCATTTTGTTATATCTGCCATGGAATTTATTTATAAAAAGCAAGCAGCAGGCCTTGAATAATCCGGCTTTCAAGCAGCCTCTTCACTATGTGTTGAATGATGAGGGGATTTCTGTCAGTCAGGGAGAGGTGACAGAGTGTCAGAAGTGGGAAGATATGTACAGGGCAGTATCTACCTCCAAGAGTATTATCGTTTATACCAGCCGTGTCAATGCATGTATTTTCCCTCGCAGGGAGCTTGGAGACCGGGTGACGGAGGTCATCAGATGTATCGCGGCTCACATGGACCCAAAGAAGGTCAATATCAGGTACTAAAGTGAAGTTATTGTATAAGAAATATTGAGGATTATTAAGGGAAACTGGACATGAAAAAAGTAATAGAAACATTTAGTCCCCAGGAAACCTTTTTGGTAGGAAAAGAGCTTGCCATGACGGCAGAGCCGGGGCAGGTTTTTACCCTCATCGGGGATTTGGGTGTAGGCAAGACAGTGCTTACGCAGGGCATGGCTGAGGGGCTTGGCATTGAGGAGCCGGTTAACAGCCCGACCTTTACCATTGTGCAGGTATATGAGGAGGGGCGCATGCCTTTTTATCATTTTGACGTATATCGTATCGGTGATGTAGCGGAGATGGATGAAATCGGTTATGAGGATTATTTTTACGGGGAGGGCCTGTGTCTCATTGAGTGGGCCAATCTGATTGAAGAGATTTTGCCGGATACCTATACGGAGATTACCATCGAGAAAAATCTGGAAAAGGGCTTTGATTACCGCCGGATTACCATAGAGGAGATTTTATGAAGATTTTAGCCATTGACAGCTCAGGGCTTGTGGCCACTGTAGCACTTGTAGAGGATGATAATTTAATTGCAGAGTATACCATTCATCACAAAAAGACCCATTCACAGACGTTAATGCCTATGTTAGATGAGGTGAAGCGCATGGTGGAGCTTGAGCTTGATACCATTGATGCCATTGCGGTGGCATCCGGTCCGGGTTCCTTTACCGGTCTTCGCATTGGTGCCGCTACAGCTAAAGGGCTGGCTATGGGGCTAAATAAGCCGATTATTGAGGTGCCTACCTTAGAGGGGATGGCATATCAGATGTATGGAGCCTCTGCTGTGATTTGTCCTATTATGGATGCACGCAGAAATCAGGTGTATACGGGTCTGTATCAGTTTGTGCCGGGTGAGGACGGTTACGATATGGAGATCCTTAAAGAAGGGTGTGCCTGCGATATTATGGAGTGCATTGAGGTGGCAAACAGCTTTGAGCAGCCGGTGATTTTTCTGGGAGATGGCGTACCTGTTTTTGAGACGGCGATCAAAGAACATGCCACGGTGCCGGTGTTTTTTGCACCTGCTCACCGTAGACTGCAAAGTGCAGCCAGTGTAGGAGCTCTGGCTATGGAGTTTGCAAAGAAAGGGCGTTTTGTAGAAGCGAAGGACCATGCCCCGGAATATTTTAGAATGAGTCAGGCGGAAAGGGAGCGCATGGAGGCGGCTAAGAAAGCGGAGGCACAGGATGAATAGTTTGATGAAAATCACTCCGCTGACAAGGGAATTGGTGCCTCAGGTGGCTGCCATAGAAGCCTTGTGCTTCAGCGAGCCATGGAGTGAGCAGGCCTACCTGGAGGTCTGTAATAAGGAAGACTATTTATATTTGGTAGCTACCGATGAAGCCGGGCATGCTGTTGGGATGTGTGGTTTGATGATTGGTCCCTTTGAGGCTGAGGTGATGAATGTGGGAGTACATCCTGATTATCGTGGTCGTGGCATTGCAAAGGCTTTGATGCAGGCACTTTTATCTGCAGGTGATAAGCGTGGCGTGCAGGAATACACCTTGGAGGTGCGTGCAGGCAATACCGGTGCTATTCATATTTATGAGTCCTGCGGTTTTAAAGGAGAGGGGATACGCCCGGGCTTTTACAGAATGCCGGCGGAGGACGCCCTGATTATGTGGAGACGGAAGGAACTATAAAATTATGTTAGATATATGTTTGTTGGGTACAGGAGGCATGATGCCTCTGCCATATCGTTGGCTGACTTCCATGATGGCCAGGTATAATGGCAAAAGTATATTGATTGATTGCGGAGAAGGAACGCAGGTAGCTATGAAGGAAAAGGGTTGGAGTCCCAAGCCTATAGATATTATATGTTTTACCCATTATCACGCGGATCATATCAGTGGATTGCCGGGGCTATTGCTTACCATGGGAAATGCAGAGCGTACAGAGCCGGTTTTGATGATTGGGCCTAAGGGATTGGAGAAAACGGTCAATGCTCTGCGTACCATTGCACCGGAGCTTCCTTTTGAAATATTATTTCATGAAATCAATGATCCCGAGGAGGTTATAGATTTCGGAGATTTTACCCTGACTGCCTTTCGGGTGCGTCATAATGTGACCTGCTATGGCTACAGTATGGAAATCAAGCGGGTGGGCAGATTTGATGTAGAGCGTGCTAAAGCGAATGATATAGAGATGAAATACTGGTCCAGACTGCAGAAGGGCGAGGTGATTGAGGCAGAGGGCAGAACCCTCACGCCGGATATGGTGTTAGGACCGGACAGAAAGGGCTTAAAGGTTACTTATTGTACTGATACCAGACCTACCGAAAGCATTGTAGAGCATGCCTGGGAAAGTGACTTGTTTATTTGCGAGGGCATGTATGGGGAGCCGGACAAGGTGGCTAAGGCCAAAGAATACAAGCATATGACCTTTTATGAGGCAGCGGAAATGGCAAGCCGTGCCCACGTAAAGGAGCTGTGGCTGACTCATTACAGCCCTGCTACTATGTGGCCGGAGGAATTTATGAAGCCGGTAAGGGGCATTTTTGCCAATGCTTATGCAGCCAAGGATGGTCACAGTGTGGAGTTGAAGTTTGAGGACTGATGCATGGTAAGACCATATGAGCACAGTATGCATCCGCTTTGTCCGGGGCAGACCGTGTAAGATATAGGAGACGAATTATGACAACAATAGATACAAATACGGATATACACATCCTGGCGATTGAAAGCTCTTGCGACGAAACGGCAGCAGCAGTGGTCAAAAACGGCCGTACGGTCTTGTCCAATATTATTTCCAGCCAGATTGATTTACACACGTTGTATGGCGGCGTGGTGCCGGAAATTGCTTCCAGAAAGCATATTGAGAAGATTAATCAGGTAATCGACGAAGCCTTAAAGGTGGCAGAGGTTACTTTGAAGGATATCGATGCCATTGCAGTAACCTATGGGCCGGGTCTGGTAGGAGCACTGTTAGTAGGTGTATCTGCTGCCAAGGCATTGGCTTTTGCCACAGGAAAGCCTTTGGTGGGGGTGCTTCATATTGAAGGGCATATCAGTGCCAATTATATAGAGAATTTAGAGTTGGAGCCACCGTTTATGAGCCTGGTGGTATCCGGTGGTCACTCTCATTTGGTTGTGGTGAAGGATTATGGTGAATACGAAATTATCGGCCGTACCAGAGATGATGCAGCAGGAGAAGCCTTTGATAAGGTGGCCAGAGCTATTGGTCTGGGCTACCCGGGAGGGCCAAAGATTGATAAGGTTTCCAAGGAGGGAAATCCGGAGGCTATTGTTTTTCCACGTGCCAAGGTTGGTGAGAGCGTATATGATTTTAGCTTCAGCGGTCTGAAAAGCGCTGTTTTAAATTACTTAAACGGTGCCCAGATGAAGGGGGAAGAGATTTGCGTGCCTGATGTAGCAGCTTCCTTTCAGAAGGCGGTTACGGATGTACTGGTAGACCACGCCGTTCATGGTGCCAGAGAGTATGGCTTCACGAAGCTGGCCATTGCAGGCGGGGTGGCTTCTAATTCCGGTCTGCGTGCGGCTATGCAGACTGCCTGTGACAAGTATAATATTACGTTTTATCATCCCAGTCCTATATACTGCACGGACAATGCAGCAATGATTGGTGTGGCAGGTTATTATGAGTATATTAAGGGAGCAAGGCACGGTTGGGATTTAAATGCAGTGCCGAATCTGAAGCTTGGAGAGAGGTAAGCATGAAACACATAGCGATTGTTCTGGCAGCAGGACGTGGTAAGCGTATGAACAGCAAGGTGGCAAAGCAATATTTGCTTTTGCAGGACAAGCCGGTGCTTTACTATGCATTAAAGCAATTTGAAGATAGCTTTGTTGATGATATCATATTGGTTACCGGCGCAGAAGAGCTTGACTATTGTAACGAAGAAATTGTAGCAAAATATGGATTTACGAAGGTGCGCCGCATCGTGGCCGGAGGAAAGGAGCGTTATCACTCTGTGTATCAGGGACTGTTGGCGGCAGGAACGCTTATGACCGGGCAGGAGGCCTGTATCTACATCCATGATGGTGCCAGGCCGTTTGTTAGTGAGGAAATTTTAATTCGCGCCAGAGCCAGTGTGGAGCAGTATGGTTCCGGAGTGGTGGGTGTGCCTGTAAAAGACACTATCAAAATAGTGGATGAGGAAGGTTTTGCAGTGAGTACGCCAAAGCGTTCTTTGGTTTGGCAGGTACAGACACCGCAGTGCTTTTTATACTCTGTCATTATGCCGGCATATACGGAATTAATCACTAGAGAGAGTGAGCTTCTTGCACAGGGCATTGCCATTACGGATGATGCCATGGTAGTAGAGCTTCTTGGCGGCAGTCAGGTAAAGCTGGTAGAAGGAAGCTATGAAAATATCAAAATTACCACGCCCGAGGATTTAACCGTGGCGAAAGGTTTTTTATTAAATTAATTTTTTTGTTTTTCATAAAAACTATATAAAGTCGTCACATTTTAAACACAAATAGCGGTTATGATGGTATTAACACGTTAGGGAGGGATATCAAATGTACGAAAATGACAATTTAAATCCATTAAACGAAAACATAAACAATACGGAGGAAGAGATGCAGCCGATGGAACAGTGCGCACAGACAGCAGAGCCAAGCATGGAGCAGACTGTTGCAGCGGAGCCAACTATAGAATTGGTGCAGGAAAATCCAGCCACAGACTTTGTGATGGTGGAAGCTCCGGAGGTAACAGAGCAGACAGCAAACACCACAGAGCAGTCCGTGGCATATACTGCACCAAATACTCAGGGGGCATTCAGCGGTCAGGCACAGCAGACTTACACATCTGCATCAGCCACTTCCGGTCCGCAGCCGTATTCTGCAAAGGATATTCAGCCGCGTAAGAAGATGGGGCTTGGCAAGAGGATTGTGGCCTTGTGTCTCAGCGGTTTGCTTTTGGGAAGCTGTGCAGCGGGTGCTTATCTGGGTATTACTTATCTGGCAGACCATTTTGGGTTTGGTAAGCCGACAGCGGTAGAGGAAAGTACTCTGCCAAGTGAGGTTATACAGAAAGAGCCCGAAATTAAGGAAGTTGAGACAATAACACCGGTACAGTCCGGTAACGTGGGCGTAAGTGTCCTTTGGGACATTTCCAATGTAGTGGATAATGTAATGCCGGCTATGGTATCTGTTATTAATAAGTATACAGAGACGATCAGCAGCTTCTGGGGTCAGAGCTATACCCAGGAGGGTGCAAGCAGCGGCAGTGGTATTATTATCGGCGAAAATGAAACAGAGCTGTTAATTGCAACCAATTACCATGTAGTATCCGGCAGCAATACCATTGAAATCACCTTTATAGATGCGGCGTTAGCGACAGCATATATTAAGGGTACTAATCCTGACATGGATTTGGCAGTGGTAGCGGTGATGCTAGACGACCTGTCTGCAGAGACCAAGGAAGCCATTGCAGTAGCAAGTCTTGGTAACAGTGATAATCTGAGGCTTGGGGAGCCGGTTATTGCCATCGGTAATGCATTGGGCTACGGTCAGAGTGTTACGGACGGTGTGGTATCTGCGATAAACAGGCAAATTACCAGTGAGAATGGAACTACAGGAAGCTTTATTCAGACAAACGCAGCGATTAATCCGGGTAATTCAGGCGGTGCGTTGTTAAATATGCAGGGGCAGGTAATCGGTATCAATTCCAGTAAAATTGGTGGTTCTGCTATCGAAGGCATAGGCTTTGCCATTCCAATCAGTGCAGCTGAGCCGATTATCAATGATTTGTCCTTACAGACCACTAAGATTAAGGTGGATGAGGCAAAACGCGGTTATTTGGGTATCTCCATTGATGAAAGAACAAGTAACTATATTCAGATATTCGGCATGGCTCAGGGCTTGTATGTCAAAGAGGTTGTACAGGGCGGAGCGGCAGATTTGGCCGGCATGAAGAGATATGATATTATTGTTGCCTTTGATACCTTCAAAATCGGCAGCTATGCGGACTTACAGGAGGCACTGCAGTATTATGAGGCAGGCACAACGGTTCCTGTAGAGGTAATGCGTCTGCAAAATGGCGAATACACAAGTGTCATGCTGGAGGTGACGTTGGGAGAAAGACCGCAGCAGTAACGTGCTTGGAAAGTAATTGAATAAAATCGTAAAAAGCAGCCCTTCTGTGAATTTGTTTCGCAGAAGGGCTGTGGTTCTTTTTATATTCTTATTTTATGTATAAAATATCAAAATTTGTAAAAACTGTATAAATCTGTCAGTCTAAAATTGTTGATATTTTATATAATCTTTGATAAAATATTAACTATCTTGTACAAATAGTACAGAATAAAAAGTGTCGAAAAAGGAGGAAATTACATGAGGATTTGGAAAAAATGTTCGGTAGTGGTATGCGTCTGTGTACTTTTGAGTATGATACTTATGGGCTGTGGTAGTGCAGATGAGCGCAAAATTATCCGCATCGGGCACAATCAGTCCACAAATCACCCTACTCACATTGCTTTGGCTGTTTTTCAGGATTATATTGCAGAAAATTTGGGCGATAAGTATGTGGTGGAGCTTTATCCCAGTGAATTGTTGGGGTCTCAGACAGATATGGTTCAGTTGACGCAGACCGGAGCCATTGATTATTGTGTTGCAAGTAATGCTATTTTGGAGACTTTTAGTAAGAATTATGAGCTTTTTAATTTGCCATATTTATTTGCAAGCACAGAGGCTTATCATGCGTCTATGGATGATCAGACAATTACAGGGCCTATTTTTGCATCTACCAAAAAAGCGGGCTTTACAGCAGTAACCTGGCTGGATGCAGGTACCCGTAATTTTTATACGGTAGATAAGCCGATTAACAGTCCGGCTGACTTAAAGGGGTTAAAGATTCGTGTGCAGCAGTCACCCACCAATATAGAGATGATGCGTCTGCTTGGCGGCTCTGCCACACCTATGAGCTTCGGAGAGGTGTATACCTCTTTGCAGTCTAATATTATTGATGGAGCTGAAAATAACGAAATGGCTTTGACAGATAATGGTCATGGTGATGTTTGTAAGTATTATTCTTACGATATGCACCAGATGGTTCCTGATATTTTAATTGGTAACAATGTTCTGCTTGAAGAAATGTCAGAAGCAGACAGAACCGTTTTCGAAGCGGGTTATGATTTAATTAATCAGGTGCAGCGTGAGGAATGGGTAAAGGCTGTAGAGAAGGCAAAGGAAAAGGCTGTAAATGAGCAGGGAGTACAGTTTATTTATCCGGATCAGGCCCCCTTCGTAGAGGCCTGCATGCCGCTGCATACATCTGTACTTGAGAAAAATGAGGCTTTAAGACCGTTGTATGACGCAATTCAGGGATACAATCAGTTGTATCCGTCAGTAGCAGAGTAAGGAGGTTGTGTATGTTAAAGGTTCGTAATGCTTTAGGCAACGTGTTAAATGTTCTGGCAGGCGGCAGTTTTTTAGCCATGGTTGCTTTGACCTGCTGGCAGGTATTTACACGTTACATTTTACAAAATCCCTCCTCCTGGTCTGAGGAGCTGGTTTCTTATTTGTTTGCATGGATGGCACTTTTAGGTGCTTCCCTGGTGGTAGGAGAAAGGGGGCACATGAATATTCCTCTTCTCGTGGATAGGGCAAAGCCTAAGATGCGTAAGGCACTGGCAGTATTTAGCGAACTGATTGCCTGTATATTTGCTGCAGTTATACTGGTTTATGGTGGTATCCAGATTACTACCTTGGCTATGGGTCAGATGACCTCTTCTTTGGGAGTGCCGGTAGGTGTATTTTATGTGGTACTTCCGATAAGCGGTATTTTAAACATTATTTACACTATATTAAATATTATCGGTATACGGAATGGCTCTATTTGTCTGGAGCCGGTAAATGAGGAAGTAAAGGTAGAAGTCAAGGCTGACGGAAAGGGGGCTAAGTGATGGCAATTCAATCCTTGTTAATTATTTTAGTCGTTCTGATGGTACTATTAATAATAGGCGTACCTATTTCTTACGCCATCGGCATTTCTTCTTTGGCAGCTATCCTTCAGATTATTCCATTGGATGTTGCTGTTTTAACAGGTGCACAGCGTACCTTTGTGGGAATGAGCAAGTTCAGTCTGACAGCCATACCGTTCTTTATTTTAGCAGGTAACCTAATGAACCAGGGCGGTATTGCCAAAAGGTTGGTAAACTTCGTGCTTGCTATTTTGGGCAAGCTTCCGGGGGCACTGTTAGTCACAAATGCAGGTGCCAATGCACTGTTTGGCGCTATTTCCGGGTCCGCTTCTGCAGCAGCAGCGGCTGTGGGCAGTATGGTTCGTGAGGGAGAAGAGGAGCAGGGCTATGACCCGGCTATCTGTGCAGCTACGAATGCAGCAAGTGCTCCATCAGGACTTCTTATTCCACCTTCCAACGCGTTGATTACGTATTCCCTGGTTTCCGGCGGCACTAGCGTGGCAGCCTTGTTTATGGCAGGCTATGTTCCGGGACTTTTGTGGGCGCTTTGTTGTATTATTGTGGGTATCATTATTGCCAAGAAAAAGGGTTATAAGGGGACACCCGGTCGGTTTGATTGGAAGAACCTGAGTAAGGCAACCTTACAGGCTATTCCTGCGCTATCCCTTATTGTGGTAGTAATCGGCGGTATCGTTGGCGGTATCTTTACGGCTACGGAAGGATCAGCCATTGCTGTTGTTTACGCATTAATTCTTGGCATTTGTTATCGAAATATTACTTGGAAAAAGTTTTGGGATATTGTAGTAGAAAGTGCCAAAATGAGCGGTATGATTGTATTCCTTATCGGTGTGTCTAATATTATGGGCTGGGTTATGGCCTTTACACAGATACCACAGGCTATTTCTGCCGCATTACTGGGGCTTACGGACAATCCGGTTATTATTCTGCTGATTATGAATGTGATTTTGTTGGTTGCCGGTACCTTTATGGACGTTACCCCTGCAATCCTGATTTTCACACCGCTGTTCTTACCTGTTGTGGAAACTTTTGGTATGAACCCTATTCATTTTGGACTGATTTTGGTATATAACCTGTGTATCGGTAATATTACCCCTCCGGTAGGTAATACCCTCTTTGTGGCCATTAAGGTGGGCAAAACCAGCCTTTCCAAGGTAATGCCTTATATGTTGATGTATTATGCAGCCATTTTGATTGGCCTGCTTTTAGTAACCTATGTGGAAGCGATAAGCATGGGACTTCCATGGTTAATGAATTTAGTTTAAGTTGTTTATTGTTTATAAAAACTTCACTTGTCAGTTTGCCGGATCCTTGCTATACTAGTCTCATGTGAGTACAAGGAGGATACAATATGTCTGACGATATAAAGTATACAGAGGTTGATGAAATAGAGAAGGTAAGTCCTGTAGATGAGGAGGACGAGGAGGAGTATGAGGAGGTATGTATGATGTGTCACAGGCCTGAGAGTAAGGCAGGGCGCATGATACATATGCCGGGAAATGTGTGTATTTGTGATGATTGTATGCACAGAACTATGGATATGGTAAACGATATGCAGGTAAGTGGCGTGTTAGACAATCCTGATTTTCAGCGCCAGCTGGCGGAGTTTGAGCGCCAGATGTTTGGGCAGACCGTTACTGCTAACCAAAAGCCTAAAAAGGACAAGTCTACAGCAGGCAATTCCACTTCCGAGGCGAAGACAGATGCTGACGGCATGGAAGAGGGGGAAGAGTCTAAAGAACAGCAGAGTGGTGATAATTACGGTCTGCCAAAGGGATTTCCGCAGATTCGTTTTATAAATATGGCTGACTTACAGGGCAGAGGCATGTCTGAAAAGCAGAAGTTAAAGAAAAAGAAAAAATCCGAAACACCGCCAATTCAGTTAAAGGATATTCCGGCACCGCACAAAATTAAGGCAGGTCTGGACGAGTATGTGGTAGGACAGGAGCATGCCAAGAAGGCGATTTCTGTAGCAGTTTATAATCATTATAAGCGTGTTGCTACAGGCACTCAGGATTCCATTGAAATCGAGAAGTCCAATATGCTTATGATTGGACCAACCGGTTCCGGGAAGACCTTTTTAGTAAAGACCCTTGCCCGTCTTTTAGATGTACCATTGGCCATCGCGGATGCCACATCCCTAACGGAAGCAGGATATATCGGTGATGATATTGAAAGTGTAGTAAGTAAGCTTTTGGCAGCAGCGGACAATGACGTAGAAAAGGCAGAGCGTGGTATTATCTTTATCGATGAAATTGATAAGATTGCCAAGAAAAAGGAAACCCATGCCCGTGACGTATCCGGAGAAAGTGTGCAGCAGGGAATGCTCAAGCTTTTGGAGGGTTCTGAGATTGAGGTGCCTGTGGGCGCCAACAGCAAAAATGCCATGGTACCTCTGGCTACAGTGAATACGAAGAATATTTTATTCATCTGTGGCGGTGCCTTTCCTGATTTGGAAAATATTATTAAAGAGCGTCTGACCAGTAAGGCCAGCATCGGCTTCGGTGCAGAGTTAAAGGATGCTTATGATAATGACCCGAATATATTGTCTCAGGTAAATATTGAGGATTTGCGTAAGTTTGGAATGATTCCGGAGTTTCTGGGTCGTCTTCCGGTGATTTGTACACTGGAGGGACTTAGTAAGGATAGTCTGGTGCGCATTTTAAAGGAGCCAAAGAATGCGATTTTAAAGCAGTATCAGAAGCTTTTGGAACTGGATGAGGTACAGCTTATCTTTGCGGATGATGCTTTGGAAGCGATCGCGGAAAAGGCTATGAAAAAGGATATCGGTGCCAGAGCTCTGCGTTCTATTATTGAGGAATTTATGCTGGATATTATGTATGAAATTCCAAAGGATGATAATATTGGACGTGTGACCATTACCAGAGCATATATTGAAGGTACAGGTGGTCCGGTTATCGAGATGAGAGGGAATTTTTAAGAGGGGTTATCCGGATGGAAGTAATATATTCTTACATGCCTGCTAAGGCGTGCACGATGTTTACCTTCTTGATAATATGTGCGATTATCGCATGGGTTGATATACAAAAGCAAACAATATATAACGAGGCAGTTGCAGCACTTTTGGTGCCTGCAATTGCTTCGTTTTTCGTGTTTCCGGAGGTGGAGGTTATATCCAGACTTTTAGGAGCGATAAGTGTCAGCGGTATCATGCTTTTTATTTGCTTGATAAAGCCCGGAGCCTTTGGAGGAGGAGATATTAAACTGATGGTGCCTGTGGGGCTGTATTTGGGGCTTGAGAGGACTTTGACGGCGGGATGCCTATCGGTAATTATTGGGGCTGTATGGGGCATTGCAGCGGCTTTTAAAAGCGGGAAGAAAACAATACCTTTTGGTCCGAGTTTATGTATGGGAACAGTCATAGCGTTGTTGTTGTATCGCGTATAGTTTTAGCATATGATAAATAGATGGGTATAAGGCGGAGATATAATCTTATGCAGTGTATAAGCAGTGAAGCAATTATTTCCAATGAGTATATAGATTACATAACAGATTATGTGGTGGCAGACGACCGGTTGAATGGGCAGATGCTGGACTATTGCACATTGACGGTAAATGAGCAGTTTCGTATTAACTATGTGAATCGTAATCAGCTGCCGGGGATAAGTGTTTCTTCGTATTACTATTATGGGATCCCCAAGCTGTATGGACTTTTACAGCAGGAATTTAATACGTTGAATCTGACGGAGACGGCTATTTATCAGGTGCAGCAGCCCCCCTTGGAGTTGACAGGACGGCAGGTACTGATTGGTTTTGTGGATACGGGAATAGGTTATACGGAGGATGTTTTTCGAGATGAATTCGGTAATAGTCGTATTGTAGCCATATGGGATCAGTCATTAGAAATAGCTGAACGGGCGCCGGAAGGTTTTTTTTATGGTAGTGAATTTTTGCAGGAGGATATCAATGATGC
>JAZRRW010000069.1:0-14205 GCA_045651105.1 Lachnospiraceae bacterium | reverse complement strand
AAAGGCTGCAGCGGTACTAAGTTCAGCTGCGGTGTAAACACCTTGCTTCACTAAGGACCGGCGCCTTTCAATGACCCCATAAATAAAATCGTAAAGCCTCCCTTCAACACACTACTATGACGGCTGCATACCACATAAACCCTTCAACAATAATAAGCAAGTTTCCGTTGTATATTTTAGTTTGATTTTTGCTAATGGAAGTTTGTTTATTATAGTCAAGCAGTTTGTATGTTCTGCGGCCATCGTAGTACTACAGAAAAGGAAGGTATCACACGCTCGTTTATGGGGTCATTGAAAGGCGCCGGTCCTTAGCGAGACGAGGCATGAATGCCGAAGTCGAGCTTAGTACCGCTGCAGCCTTTCGTTGAGCGAGAGCGTCCCCAAAAATGAGCGTGTGATACCTTCCTTTATTGAAGCAGTAAGAGGGGCCGCAGCCCGTCAAACCGGCCTTTAATTCACCGGATTGTCCATGATTCCCATAAACAGTGGTGTCCGACTTTCCATATCCATAATCATATATACAAATGGTTCATCAAAGAACACATCAATTGGTGTCTGCTGTGGCATTGCAGCAGCACATTCCTTCATTACAACCATGGTAACCGCCGCTGCTTCTGTACCTTCCTCGTCCAGCTTTACTACTGCTTTCTGTCGTACCAGACTGATATACAGTGGATAGCCGTTATCCGTGGTGCCTAAGCCTCCAAACTGTGCCAGTTCCTCGTCAAAGGCACGTTTAATACCCATGTTTTGCAGGGTCTCATTTAAATTTTTATCAAATTCTACTTCAAATTTCGGTAACTTCAAGCGAATTGGTTGTAAAGCAGCACTGTCCAGCAAGGAATTTAGTTCTTCGTAGTTAAGCTGTTCATACATTTCACGCGCGGTCTGGCCTGCAGTAGGCTTCATAGCAACAAAGGCCATATCACCATCGCGGTATTTTAGAATCACTCCATCCAGGCTATCATTACTGAAATAATACTCTGAACGGTCGTAATCATGCATCATATCTACTTGCACAGTTTTGCCATCAGTAGTAATAAAATCTTCTTTATAGGTGCTGTTTGCCTCAAAATCGTGAACCCAGAAACCAAGAAAATAAATGGTATTGAACAGCGCCATCCTGGATTCCGGGTCTAAAGGCTCACTTAAAAATTCCTTTATCAAAGAATACGTCTTTCCCTCCACCCATTTGTTAATATCCTTCATCGTGCTCCTGTCAGAAAGCACTGCCTGAAACGCCTCTGCTTTATAAATATCGGCCACGGACTGTACCCAGCTTGTATTGGGAATCATCCTCTTATCTATCCAAACGGAATTTGCTACCTTCAAAATAGAATCTTCTCCATCCTCACGAATATCCCGAATCCAATTTGGGAGATTCTGCATCAATTCTCCGGAAATATCCTGCATACCTTGACCCATAGTCTGCTGAAACTCGGCCAATGTCTCTCCTTCTGCGCCAAGACCTACCATACCCATAGCCAGATAGGCGCTTAACGGAGACAATACCGGATTGGTATCCTCTATGTTTTCCTGAAGCATTTTGTAGGAAAACTCCCACAGTGCGCTCTCGTCTGACACAGTTGCAGTGGTATCTGCACTGCCAATACCTGCCACATCATTCTGACCGACTACCGTACCACCTGCCCCTTCATCAGTTGTACCTTCACTCTCGCTCTGACCGTCATCCTGATTTTCTGCCAGACAGTAAATAGTATTTGTCAATATTTCCGTATCGCTTGCCCCACAGCCTGCCAGCATACAACAGGTTAATAATAACGCAACCACTTTTCCTTTTTTCATAGAAGCTCCTTTCTCTTCAAAACTTTAATTTATCAGCCCAAGCAAATGTGACACATGTGTCATTCAATCATTTCCCTTATATATTCAGCCACAACCTCCAGAGTCACTTTACCTTCACTCTCTATCTCATACACATCCCTAGCGTAGCTTACACCTTCCTCAGTCTCTAAAAATAGGAAACGCATACCTTCGACAAAATAATACTCGGCGAAATCTGTATAACTCAGCCACACCTCACCACTGCCAAGTCCTGTCTCTTTTGTTGCCTTGCGCGGCATAAAAATAGCTCTGCTTCCAACCTCCAGCTTATCCAAATCACCATTTATAGAGGTAGTAATGGTAATTTCCCCATCTATTCTGGCGAATGGCAGATAAATCCGACAGATATCTCCGACCTTCAGGTCACCACGGATGCTATCCTCCACTTCAACCGTCACTATGGTGCAGTATTTATTCATACCACCGGTCACATGATAAGCCTGCAAATCAATCACCGTGCCCTTAAAAATAGTCGTGTCCATAGCAATCAGCTCCTCTGCAGACAGCCACTCCGCTAAAGAAGTGCTTTGCATCTCCTGAATTACCTGACCTTCCAGCTTACCATTTCCTACGCTTTGATTTACACGGTCGCTCTCTTTGCTGGTATCATTTATACCTCCCTGCTCCACGCTCTCAACCACTTCCCACTGAATGCCTTTGGAATTATATTCCTTTTCCGGTTGGTTGGAAAGTGCACTATTCTCAGGTGCTGTCTCAGGCTGACTGCTCTCCATGGTGACTCCTTCCGTCATTTGCTCCTGTTTTACTATTTCCAGGCATTCCGGAGCACCCGTAGCATTCTCAGCAGCCCCCTTGAATGGCAGTATATGGTATGCGGTCACAGACAGAAAAACCACTGCCACACATGCCGCCAAGGCTCCCAATTCCTTTCCATACCTCCATGTAAATTGGCTCTTTACATAATTCACTGCTTCCTCTATATAACTATCTTCCAGCTCCCCAAGGGCATCAATCATATAATCTTTTTTTTGCTCCGTCATACATCGTAGCCCTCCTGTTCTAAATATTTTTGCAATTGTTTCCGAATGCGTCTCAATCTTACAGATGCCAGATTTTCGTTAATATGCAAATCCTTCGCAATCTCTCCCACAGAGTCTGCAAACCAGTATCTTCTCACAAAAAGCACCCTATTTTCCTTATCTAAGGTTCCCAGGAAATCATTAATACGCCTGCCCAATTCTATGGCATTCCACTCCTCCTCTGCAGAGGGTGTGGGTATGCATGGTGACAATTCCTCCAAAGAAACATCCATAGTGCCATCCCTTTTTGCTGCAGTATTATTCCGATATCTCTTTAAGGATAAATTCCGGGCAATCTTGCAGACAAACGCCGACAAAGGATTAGGCCTTGCAGGCGGAATGGCATTCCAAACCCCCAAATATGTATCATTTAAGCACTCTGCTACATCTTCGTTATTTTGTAAAATATGAAATGAAATTTTATGTAAAAGCTTCTCATACTTTGCCGCCAATGCCTGAATGGCCAGTTCAGAACGGGCAAAGAAAAGCTCAATAATCTTTTGATCTTCCATAAGGATTTCCTCCTTCTAATATATATCTACCCACTTATGTTAAAATATGACAGGACTTTTCAAAAAAATTTGAAACCCATGCAAGCACTTCCTCTTACACAGGTTCCTGATTAAAAGCAATATTAAACCAATCGTTTCCTTCGTATGAGGTTCCATCCCACTATCAGAATACCCTCAATAACAACAAAAGTCAAAAATAATGTGCCCCAATAAATGTAATTTTTAGCTCGCGAAGAAATCGCCACAAGCTGCTCTGCGCACATCATGCAATAAATTGGAATTTTGAAATCCAAATGTGTGCACATAATAATTAAAGAATTCTTGCCAATAACCTCCAAAAGCCGAAGTGGTAAAGTAATTGTTTTCTGAAAAAAGAAAATTAGCCCTGTCGAAATCATGGCGGCACTAAGGCACCATAGACCGGTTTGTTCCCAAACCAAATCCCTGAGATTAACCGCAGGTACAAAGCATGCTACAAAAAGCCCTACAAACAGTGCAGACCACATAACCACATCCCAAGCCCTTCGCCTCTGCAACTTTGTTTCTACGTAGCCAAAACAGTGTCCCACCCCAATAAAAAACTGGCACACGATACCTCGCATAAAAACAATACATATCTTACCCAATATTACAAACAGCAAGGAGCTTGTCCAGACAGACCCTTCTACCGGCTGCACATATTTATACAATACACCAACCACAATCATCAGAATCATGGAAACAAACATACCATAACCCGACTTGAGCTTATGATATAACATCCACCAGATGCTTTCTCCAATCAACAAAGTAGGGAAAAACCAAAGCACACTGATGCCATAGAAGGTAAAGGTCGTCATTGACATATCAGATAAACTCATTTGTTCTGCAGGCTCTAAAAATATAAAAAACAGCATATTCAGCGCACTGAAAATAAAATATGGAACCATCAATCCCTTTATTCTCTTTTTTACAAAGCTGGCAAACACCGATTCATGATGCTTGTAAAACAAATACCCTGAAATCACAAAAAAGATTGGCATTTCAAATACGGATAAAAACCTGATTGCCGAGCCCAGTCCCATTTCCGGCTTGCTGCCATTTACCAATGCAAAAATGTGTCCTACAACAACCACACACATAGCAAGACCTCTCACACGGTCGATTTCAGATAATCTCTTTCTCCCCTTGCCAGACTCTGACATTTTGCTCTCACACATAAAAGCTTTCCTCTTTCGTATATATGCTTGCCTTCCCCTTTTAAACCTTACTAAAAAATTCCCGGAACGACCTGTGCCAGCCACAGCCCCAATCCAAAGGAAGCGGCATTTGCCACAAAAGCATAGAAAACTGCCTTGCCTTTGCCTGTCTGACCATTAGAAATTCTGGTCAACATTACAGCGTACACCAACGCCTCTATCACAAATACCAAAAGCTCCAGAAGGATATAATAGAACACAAAAGCATAATGACCTTTGTTGTAATTTACAATATTTAACAGCACATTCAGCACCACCTGGGTAAATACATTCACTCCTGTAAGCAATAAAAGCTGTTTCTTGGTGCGTAGTCCAAATAATAAAGCAATTACCAGTTCAATCAAAATCGTGGCCGCAATACGCACCGCCAGATTTATAAGTTCCTCACTGTAATCATAACACTTTTCAGCTATAATCGTCTCAGCTGCACTGACACTTTCTATATGTAAGCCCTGCAAATCCACGGAATAATAAGTGTCAAAGGCATATCTCTCATAAATACCACTGACTACAAACGCGTCCTGCTCTGGAAAATACAGCAAAATCTTAAACGGTGTAGGTGGATAATATCCCCAGCGGAATTCATTTTTGTCGCTGCAATTCCAGAATTCCTGCAAAAAATAATAGCCGTCACTGTCTTCATATGCTACAAATTTCTGCCAGATATCATATCCCTCATCCCCGCTTTTATAGCGTGCATACGAACCATCATAAGCAGAAGCCGGTCCTGTTGACTTATGCTTACTTAAAAGCGTGGCATAATATACCTCGTCCTCCAGCCCATTAATAGTCACCGTCACTGACGGCTTCGGACCAATATCGGCTTTGGCATTTACAGGCATTAGCCCCATTATAAACATTACACATAACAATAAACATATCATTTTATTCTTTCGCATATTACTTCCCCCTAAATCATGCTTATCTGTTTATTTGTTTTCCTCTGAATAAATGTACGAAACTCCTCAATTGTCCCACCGGATAGCTTGCCTTTGTCGTATACCTGTGCATGACTCATGCTAAAAATAAATACAAAGAACTTATCATTTTCAGCAAGCTCTGAGATTTTTTCATAGTTCCATTCCGTTTTACCAAACTCAGTGGTAGAAACGTATCCTTCCTCATTGAAAATAGTTGTTGAAGCCTCCGTCCCCTTTAACATACGCTTCCCTGCGATATAACCATTGATCGCATCTTCCCATATGAGTACCACAATAATCACACCGACAATAATCCACGTAAGAATAGTCTTGAAATTAATAACTAAACCATTCTCCCCTGGTATCAGTGTAAGTAACAATCCCAAAAAACATACAATAAGTCCCCAAATATGCGAACGGCGACTTCTTTTTTTGCGGACCGTTTTTCTTAATGCATTTGCCATGGCTTTCATGGCCTTTTGGTCATATATAGTTTCAAATGTAAATTCCATATGGACTCCTCCCGGTATCAATTCTGCTCTTCCCTGTACCTTTACTAATTAGAGTTTAACACACTACAACGGTAATTGGGAATAGGTTTAATCAAATATTAATATTTTTCATCAGCATTACCCTTGCCGGATAAACATTCTTATACCGATACACACTCAGAATAATACCCATCAGCACATAGCTGGTAATAATACTGCTTCCACCGGTTGAGAAGAATGGTAGAAAGCTCCCTGTTACAGGCAACAATCCCAGATTTATTCCGATATGAATTATTACATTTAAAAGAATAATCATGCCGCAGCCACACCCCATACACATGCCTAACTGGCTCTTTTGCTTAAAGCAGACAGTAAACATCTTTACAAGCACCACTGCTAAGATACAACAAAGAATGATACCCCAAAGCAAACCATAGTTTGATAATACATAGGAAAAAATATAATCGCTATTGTAAGCCCGCACGTATTCTGTCAACTCTGTTCCACTGCTTCCGATAAACCTGCTCTCAGCTAATATGTTTCGAAGCATATTTGTCACATAGTTTTTGGCTCCGCTCCCTGTTAAAAAAGCCCGCATTCTTTCCAAACGATGATTCCCAGGTCCCCCCAAGCCTAAAACCACTGCAAGACCTATTGTAGGTAAGCCAAACACACATCCCCACAAAGCTGTAATTACCTTTTTCTTTGATACTTGAAACCAGCCAAGAGCAACAGCCACAGTCAATACTGCTGACATAGCCACCAACAATATCAAAGCCAGCGGTAAATTCGGCAGACGCCATGCAATAACTACGGGAGCAGCCATCCAAAGCACTGCCTTTGCCAATGCTTTGTAGCCCAATCCATAATACCGATAAATCACCGCTCCATACAGTGGCACATAAAGCATCATAATTGCAAATATAGATACTCTTATGCTCCCTATATATGCATAGGCAATGGTACCGTTAGCCACCCTGCCACTGAAAAGTGCAAATACTCCCAGCCCGATAAATGTCCCGGCAAATACTCCGGCATATCTTGCAATCACGCTGTAATCTATGTGATAAACCACAAGCATCAAGATAAATCCTAAAATAGTATGCATAGCAAAGTCTGCACTGCCTGTTGCTCCCTCTCCTGCTTTGTTCATCATCTGATGCAGAAAAATTCCGGTCAGACTAATAAGCGCCATGCCTGCAATCATACCCCATGCAGCCTTCGGTCTGTGTATTTTGTCCAGGGCAATCCCTACTTCAACAGGACTTCCCATATCCTTTACTGCAGCCTCCAAAGCCTCTTCCTTTGACATTCCTAATGCAATGTTCTCCCGGGTTTGTTCTTCGATATGTCCCTGAATCTCTTCACGAATGTATGGATGCGCCTTCTTACAACGAATTTGCTCCATTAATAAGTTCATATATTCTTCCATACCTTTATACCCCCATTGCAAGCACATTGGAGACAGCATCTGAATATACTTTCCACTCCTCTGCCTTCTTCGCTAACAGCTTATGCCCCTCTTTTGTCAGACTGTAATACTTCCTGACCTTACCTGCATATTCCTTTCCGTAAACCGTAAGAAGGCCCTTCTCCTCCAGACCGTGCAGCAAGGGATACAAGGTCCCTGCCTTCAATTCGAATACATTCTGGGACTTTTTTCGTAAAGTATCAATCATCTCATACCCGTACATATCCTTCTCAGACAGTAATTTTAAAATCAGCATAGTCATGCTTCCTGAAATTAGTGATTTTTCAATAGCCATATAGTTAGCTCCCTTATATAGACGTCCGATATATCGGTTAACTATATAATATATCGACAATCTATATATGTCAAGAGGTGAATTTACTTCCCCACCTGCAACCAGGCAATAACATTTCCTGTTTGACACCGTTTCGCCTAACTACTATAATAGCTTTATAATAATTCTACTATCTGTTGACCAACTATCAATTCATGAATACAAGGAGGCTCATTATGCCAAACATTATAGAAATAACCGACTTTTCAGTTCCGGAGCTGGATATTTATGCCCGCCTTTCCGAAGCACAGCTTGCCCATTATTATGAGCCCGATGGGGGCTTGTTCATTGCTGAAAGTCCCAAAGTAGTGGAGCGTGCTCTGGATGCCGGATACACTCCCCTTTCCCTTTTAATGGAGCACAAGCACATTGATAGCCAAGCCAAGGAAATCCTGGCACAATGTGGCGATGTCCCTGTGTATACTGCTGATTTTGATGTTCTGACCAGACTTACCGGCTTTCAGCTTACTCGCGGTGTACTCTGCGCCATGCACCGAGTACAATTGCCGAGTGTAGAAAAAATATGCGCAAATGCCCGTCGCATTGCCATCTTGGAAAATATCATGAACCCTACCAATATAGGGGCTATTTTCCGCTCTGCTGCGGCACTGAATATGGATGCCATATTGCTCACACCCGGTTGCAGTGACCCACTATACCGCCGCGCCGTCAGAGTCAGCATGGGCACTGTTTTCCAGATACCATGGACATTTTTTGATGTTCGAGCTTACGTTTCGTCAAAGACCACGCAGCCTATATGGCCCGATGCAGGTATACAACTTATAAAAAAACTTGGTTTTCAAACTGCTGCCATGGCTTTAAGGGATGACTCCATCTCCATAGATGACCCTCGCCTTATGTCCGCTGAAAAGTTGGCCATCATTTTGGGAACAGAAGGAGACGGGCTGTCCGACAGCACCATTGCCGAATGTGATTATACCGTGCGCATTCCAATGTCCCATGGTGTGGATTCTTTAAACGTTGCTGCAGCAAGTGCGGTAGCCTTCTGGCAACTGGGCAGATGACAATGAAACCGACCTTCAGCACAGGCTGTCGGCCGGTTTTGTTACGTTATAATACCCTTATTTCAAATGCCGTTGTCTGAGGTGGAATGCTGGCAGTCATAAAACTTGCATGCCGTACTCTTACGCGCATGCCCTGTGTTAATCTGGAAAAGTTTATAGGCCTTCCGTTGCGGTCCAAAATAACAGCATTGTTTGGCACATTAAACCTGATTATCGTAGAAAAATCACGATTACTGATCGTGGTAAAGCTTCTATTATTTCTATCTACCTCCAAAATAACACCTACTGTAACATTCTCCGGTCCTGGCCCCGGCCCCGGTTGTGGTCCCGGTCCTGGACCTGGCTGTGGTCCCGGTCCTGGGCCTGGCTGTGGCCCCGGTCTTCTTACCACTCTTATGATATACGCAGCAGCCTGTGGCGGAATGCTCCTTGTCATTGCCGAAGAGATCGTTGCATTAATCAACATCCCCTGACGCAAGGAAGAAAGAGGCAAAGGTAAACCATTGGAATTCACAATAACAGTACGAGGTCCCACCACCAATCGCACCATCTGTTCACCTCTCCTGTCACCCGGGCCACTTCTATATGATACCGTAACCAAGGAAGTATCTCCTTCTCTGGAAATATCCTGTATTACTCCGTTTATAATATTAATTACAGGCATAACAAACACCTTTCTCTTTATTTTTAATATATTCAAATTCCTGAAAGGTTGTGTATTGTTTGTTAATTTTTTATCATAATTGTTTGATTTTTAGAGAATTTATTAATATTTTTTCACAAAATTGTAGACATTCTTTCAAATATGTGCTACAATATCCTCAACATCAGAATGTGCATTCACAATTACTAAATTTTTAATACATGGAGGATACTCGTATGAAATTAGAACAAGTTATCGCAACACGTCCTAAAAAAACCATTTATCGTGACGGAGATATGGTTATTAAGCTCTTCGATGAAGATTATTCCAAATCAGACATTCTGAACGAAGCACTGAATACAGCCAGAGTGGAGGAAACAGGCTTACCTATACCAAAGGTTCTGGAAGTAACCAAGATTGATGGTAAATGGGCGATTATCAACGAATATATCGAAGGAACCACTTTAGAGCAGCTGATGCTTGAAAATCCTGACAAAGAAGACGAGTATATGGATCTTTTTGTAAATCTGCAAACAGACATTCACAAAAAGAAAGCTCCTCTTCTTACCAAATTGATCGACAAAATGATACGTAAGATTTCTTTGGCAGATATTGATAACGCTACCAAATATGACTTACATACTTTATTAGATGGTATGCACAAGCATGATAAGGTTTGCCATGGCGACTTTAACCCAAGTAACGTTGTTATCACGCCGGAAGGCCAGGCATACATCCTTGACTGGGCACACGCTACACAGGGCAATGCTTCTGCTGACGCTGCCAGAACTTTCTTAGTATTCAGTTTGGCAGGCAAAAACGACCTTGCCGAAAAATACTTAAATCTTTTCTGCACTAAGACCGGTATTAACAAAAAATATGTTCAAAGATGGATTCCTATTGTGGCTGCATCACAGTCCGTTAAGGCTATTCCTGAAGAAAAAGAATTATTATCCAAATGGATTAACGTTTTTGATTACACATAATTTATCTCCATTGACCACCGATTTTCTGTCGGTGGTCATGTTATTTCATTATACAAAAATACACTTTAATCCAAGTTCTATTCTTTCCGTTTCCATCGTATACTAAAACAAAAAAAGGCTCTTCTTATGCACCTACATAATTCATTTTTAAAAAAAACTCTTTTCAAAAAAATTTTCGCACTGGCAGCATTTTGCCTCTGTTGTACAGGAATTTTAAGCTATGTGTATCACAACTACTATGACCCCGTTATGACCTCCAGTAAGGTAGGCGACAGACACCTGCCTATTTACTGTGTGGACTGCGGGGAAGACAAAAAAATCTCCCTCAGCTTTGATGCTGCCTGGGGTAACGAGGACACAGGACAAATTCTGGATATTCTGGCAAAGCACAATGTAAAAGTTACATTCTTTATGACCGGCGGCTGGGTAGAGGCATATCCCGAGGACGTAAAAGCTATATTGGCTGCCGGACATGATTTAGGTAATCATAGTGAAAACCACAAACACATGAGCCAGCTTTCTGATACGCAACAAAAGGAAGAACTAATGAAGGTTCATGATAAGGTAAAGGAACTGACAGATTATGAAATGACCCTTTTCAGGCCGCCATACGGTGATTATAACAACAGTGTTATCACCAATGCCATGGAATGCGGTTATTACACCATACAGTGGGATGTAGACAGTCTGGACTGGAAAAACTACGGTGTGGATTCCATCATCAATACAGTTACCAATCACAAACATTTAGGCCCGGGCAGTATCATTCTTTGCCATAATGGTGCTAAATATACCGCAGCCGCCCTGGACGCTATGATTACTACCCTGAAAGAAAAGGGATATGAGTTTGTGCCAATTTCAGAATTGATTTATAGGGAAGACTATCACATGAACCATGAGGGAAGACAAATAAAGACAAAAAAATAGAGCGGGTGATGGGAATCGAACCCACGTGACCAGCTTGGAAGGCTGGTGTTCTACCATTGAACTACACCCGCAGACTCGGGGTGACAGGATTCGAACCTGCGACATCCTGGTCCCAAACCAGGCGCTCTAGCCAAACTGAGCCACACCCCGTTCTGTCTCAATCAGAACATTGTATAGTATACTATAAGCCGCTCTGATTGTCAACAACTTTTTAAAGTAAATTACAAATATTTTAGCAATATTTTATCTCCAAATCCCACTTGTTATCTTTATCAATATTTAAAATAATATAGGATGGCCTATGATTAGCCTGACGTGGATAACTAAGGCTGCCCGGATTGATACAGAGTACATCATCTTCTTCAATCAGCGGGCAGTGTGAATGTCCAAACATAACAACATTTACTCCCTTTTCTCTCGCGTCCTGCTTAATATATTTAGTCCCCAGAAAAGTACATTGTTCATGTCCGTGAGTCAGCCAAATCTTTTTGCCGCCCAGTTCAAAAATCCTTTCCTTAGGAAGCTCTGAAAAAAATTCGTTATTTCCCTGAATAATTTCTGACGGACAGCCTATAGCCTCTCGGATAGCATACTCTCCACCCTTTGTATCACCACAGTGAATTAAAAAATCAAATGGTCCTTCCTTCTCGACTACCTCATAAAAATGATCATGTCTTCTGTGTGTATCGCTGCAAATTAACACCTTCATCATTCGTTCCCCCATATATTGAGTATCTGTGTTTTCATATTTTGTAATGCCTTGCCACGATGGCTGATAGCATTCTTGGCTTCTGCGCTGAGCTCTGCCGTAGTACAGCCATACTCCGGCACCATAAATATCGGATCATAGCCAAAGCCGCCATTTCCACGCTCCTCATAACCAATATAGCCTTCAATGGTCCCTTCTGTAGTCAATACCCGGCCATCCGGCAAAACCGCTGCAATGGCACACACAAAGCGGGCTGTACGTGCCTCTACAGGTATCCCCTCCAAACGACTGATAATATTGGCATTTTTAATACAATACGAAGTATCCTCTCCCAGATATCTGGCACTGTAAATGCCCGGCTCACCATTCAAGGCGTCCACTACCAAACCGGAATCATCTGCCATCACAATCGCTCCCGGAACCTTTGCTGCAATGTCCTTAGCCTTAATAATGGCATTCTCTATAAAAGTAGCTCCATTCTCCTCTGCCTCTGCGGATACGCCCGCTTCCTTCATAGACAATATCTCCATATTTAAATCTGCAAGAATGGCTTTGATTTCGCGCATCTTGTTTGCATTCCCTGTAGCAAAAATAATTTTAGTCATTTATTTGTCCTCTTTTGCTCTTTTTGGCGGCTTAGGCCCCATATATTGATAAAAATAGGTTTTCATCATACCATTATAAATCTTACGGTTCTTGTCTGCCTTGTGACCAAACACCTTCTCCGCATCTTCAAAACCGGTAATCAGATACAGGCTCCAGCTGTCCAACTGCTCATAGCGTTGCCAAATGGTCCGATAAAGGGGTACCATAGCCTCCTTGTCCTCCAGACGCTCTCCATAAGGCGGATTAGTGATAATAAAACCGTATTTCTTCGGATGGCTCAGCTCACTGACCGGCCTCTGTTGAAAATGAATCAGCTTCTCCACCCCTGCCATTTTGGCATTTGCCCTTGCAATTTCCACCATATTGGCATCCAAATCATAACCTTGAATGTCTGTATCCACCTGTAAGTCTATGTCCTCACGAGCCTCGTCTACCGCATCATACCACATAGTCTTAGGAATAATATGCTTCAGCTCTCTGCCAGAAAATGCCTGTTCATTCCGGGTGCAATACCGGCCGCCATCATGGCTGCTTCAATAGGGAAGGTACCGCTGCCGCAGAACGGATCTACTAAAATGCGGTCCCCATGCCACGGTGTCAGCTTAATCAAACCTGCTGCCAGATTTTCTGCAATGGGAGCCTTGGCTGTCAGCTTACGATAACCACGCTTATGCAGACTGTCGCCGGTAGTATCCAGACCCACGCTTACCTCATCCTTTAACAAAAAAACACGAACCGGGTAGCTTGCCCCCTCCTCCGTGAACCAGCTGATATGATGCACACTCTTCATGCGCTCCACCATAGCCTTTTTCATAATGGACTGAATATCAGATGGACTAAAAAGCTTACTCTTGATACTGGCAGCCTTGGCCACCCAGAACTTGCCGTCTATCGGAATAAACTCCTCCCACGGCAGTGCCTTAGTGCCCTGAAACAATTCCTCATAGGTCTCTGCACGAAAGCTCCCCACCTTAATCAGTACGCGCTCCGCTGTCCTTAAGCAAATATTGGCACGGCAGATGGCCTCCTCATCCCCCTCAAAGATCACCCGGCCATCCGTCACCTCCGTAACATCATAGCCCAAATCTATAATTTCATTTTTTAACACTGCCTCCATGCCAAAATGGCATGGTACAATGAGCTCCATTCGCTTCATAAAATTACCTGTTCTTTCCAAAACGTATAACAATATCTTACTAAATATATGGTACTGATGTCAAGCTCTCTTGTACACAAAAAAGGCACCCATATGGATGCCTTTTTCGTACTTTTGCTTAGTACTTGTTCTGATTGTTGTTCTGGTTGTTGTTGTTGTTCTTGTTCTGGTTGTTGTTCTGGTTGTTCTTATTCTGATTGTTATTCTGGTTATTGTTCTGGTTGTTGTTCTGGTTAGACATGCTAAATCCTCCTCGTAATTTGGTTACGAAAATAGTATGTCCCTTCGCAAACAACTTATTC
>JAZRRW010000068.1:0-2661 GCA_045651105.1 Lachnospiraceae bacterium | reverse complement strand
AAATGCCTGAAGTGGCTGAGAAAATCACCTTTTACATCGGCGACGTACGTGATTTAGCTTCGGTTAAAAATGCTATGCACGGTGTTGATTATATTTTCCACGCTGCTGCGCTAAAACAGGTTCCATCTTGCGAATTTTTCCCTATTGAAGCGGTTAAAACCAATGTTTTAGGTACCGAAAATGTACTTACAGCTGCAGCAGATGCAGGAGTTAAAACAGTTATCTGCCTTTCAACCGATAAGGCGGCGTACCCTGTAAATGCTATGGGCACGTCAAAGGCAATGATGGAGAAGGTTATCGTTGCGAAGGCCAGAACAATTTCCCCGGAAGAGACAAGCATCTGCTGTACTCGTTATGGCAATGTGCTTTGCTCCAGAGGCTCCGTTATTCCACTGTTTATCAGCCAGATTAAAGAAGGCAAGCCGTTGACCGTTACAGACCCTACTATGACGCGCTTTGTTATGAGCCTGGAAGAGGCTGTTGAGCTGGTAGTTTATGCGTTCCAGAATGCTGAGAGTGGCGATATTATGGTGCAGAAGGCTCCGGCATGTACCATTGGTGTACTTGCTCAGGCGGTGAAGGAATTATTCCATGCGGATAATGAAATCAAAGTGATTGGTATCCGCCATGGTGAGAAAATGTATGAGACGCTGCTCACCAACGAAGAATGTGCCAATGCGATTGATATGGGTAATTTCTATCGCGTGCCTGCGGACAAGCGTGATTTGAATTATGATAAGTATTTCAAAGATGGCGATGTGGAAAGAAATAAACTTACTGAATTTAACTCCAACAATACAGCTCTGATGGATGTGGAGCAGGTGAAGGAGAAATTACTGACTCTCTCCTCTATTCGTGAAGAGATAGCAAAGTGGGAGAATAGAAAATAATGAAAGTACTCGTAACAGGAGCCAAAGGCTTCATCGGAAAAAACCTGCTCACGGAATTAACACGTCGTGAAGGCATAGAAGTACTGTCCTTTGATTTGGACACCCCTATAGAGCTTTTGGATGATTATTGCAGGGATTGTGACTTTGTATTTAATCTGGCAGGTATTAATCGTCCTGAGCGTGTGGAAGAGTTTATGGAGGGTAATTTTGGCTTTGCCACGACCCTCATAAATACCTTGAAAAAGTACGGCAACAATTGTCCGATTATGAATTCATCCTCTATTCAGGCAGTTCTGGACAATCCTTATGGTCAGAGCAAGAAGGCCGGAGAGGACATGATGTTTGCATACAGTAAAGAAACCGGTGCACCGGTTTACATTTATCGTTTTCCAAATGTTTTTGGTAAATGGTGCAGACCGAATTATAACAGTGCTGTAGCAACCTTTTGCAACAATATTGCCCATGATTTGCCTATTCAGGTGAATAACAGGGCTACAGTGATGCATCTGGTATATATCGATGATGTAGTGGAAGAGTTATTATATGCATTAGAAGGGCACCCTCATGTAAATGATGAGGGCTATTGCTATGTTCCTGTGGAGCATGAGACCACTCTTGGTGAAATTGTAGATTTGCTGTACAGTTTTCGTGAGAGTCGTCAGAACTTGATGATACCGGATATGACAGAGGGCAGCTTTGCCAAAAAGCTTTACAGTACTTATTTAAGTTACCTGCCGGAAGATGCCTTCTCTTATCCGTTAAATATGCATGTGGATAATAGGGGCAGTTTTACGGAAATTTTGCGCAGTGTTGACAGGGGACAGGTTTCCGTCAATATTTCCAAGCCGGGTATTACCAAGGGAAATCACTGGCATCATACCAAGAACGAGAAGTTTTTGGTAGTGAGCGGCAAGGGCTTGATTCGTTTCCGCAAAATCGGAACAGAAGAGATTATCGAATACTATGTCAGTGGCGATAAGCTGGAAGTGGTGGACATTCCTACCGGATATACTCATTCTATCGTGAATGTTGGTGATAACGATTTGGTAACAATTATGTGGTGTAATGAATGCTATAATCCGGATAAGCCGGATACTATTTTTGAAGCAGTAGAGGATTAAGTGATGAGCAAATTAAAGTTAATGACTATTATCGGTACCAGGCCGGAGATTATCCGTCTGTCTGAGGTTATTAAAAAGTGTGATAAATATTTCGAACAGATTTTGGTGCATACAGGCCAGAATTATGATTATACCTTAAATCAAATCTTTTTTGAGAATTTAAAGCTTCGTCAGCCGGATTATTTTTTAGAGGCTGTAGGAAGTGATTTGGGTGAGACTATCGGTAATATTATTGCCAAGAGCTATAAGTTAATGGCAGAGGTGAAGCCGGATGCCCTTTTAATTTTGGGCGATACCAACAGCTGCTTGTCAGCTATTGCAGCAAAGCGTCTGCATATTCCGATTTTCCATATGGAAGCCGGTAATCGTTGTAAGGACGAGTGCCTTCCGGAGGAGACCAACAGACGTATTGTGGATATTATATCCGATGTGAACCTGGCTTATTCTGAGCATGCAAGAAAGTATCTTCACGAATGCGGCCTGCCAAAGGAGCGTGTGTATGTGACCGGTTCTCCGATGGCTGAGGTTCTTCATGCAAATCTGCCGGAAATAGAAGCAAGTGATATATTGACTAAATTAGGCTTAGAGCCACAAAAATATATTTTACTTTCTGCACATCGCGAAGAAAATATTGATACAGAAAAGAATTT
>JAZRRW010000067.1:0-59493 GCA_045651105.1 Lachnospiraceae bacterium | reverse complement strand
ATCCTTAAACCCTGACGAATGTGTAGCATTAGGTGCTTCTATTCAGGGTGGTAAGTTAGCAGGTGATGCTGGTGCAGGTGAAATCTTATTGTTAGACGTTACTCCATTATCTCTTTCTATCGAGACTATGGGCGGTATTGCTACCAGATTAATCGAGAGAAATACTACGATTCCTACCAAGAAGAGTCAGGTATTCTCTACCGCAGCTGACAATCAGACAGCAGTTGACATTAACGTAGTTCAGGGTGAAAGACAGTTCGCTAGAGACAACAAGAGCCTTGGACAGTTCAGATTAGATGGTATTCCACCGGCAATGAGAGGTGTGCCACAGATCGAAGTTACCTTTGATATCGATGCAAATGGTATCGTAAATGTATCTGCTAAGGATTTAGGTACCGGTAAGGAGCAGCACATTACCATTACAGCAGGTTCCTCTATGTCTGATGATGAAATTGAAAGAGCAGTAAAGGAAGCAGCTGAATTTGAAGCTCAGGACAAGAAGCGTAAGGAAGCTATTGACACACGTAACGAAGCAGATTCTTTCGTATTCCAGACAGAGAAAGCTTTGAACGAAGTGGGTGACAAGATTTCTGCTGACGAAAAGGCCGGTGTAGAGGCTGAGCTTGCAGCAGTAAAGGCAATCCTTGACAGAACTGCAAATCAGGAAATGAGCGACAGTGATGTGGATGAGTTAAAGGCAGCCAAAGAGAAGCTGATGAGCAGTGCTCAGGCATTGTTTACCAAGATGTATGAGTCAATGCAGGGTGCTCAGGGTGCAGGTCCTGATATGGGCGGTGCAGCCGGTGCAGGCAGCGCTGCAGGCAGCGCTGCAGGCGATGACATCATCGATGGCGATTATAGAGAGGTTTAAAAATAAATTTTATCACAACCCCGTATGTCAAATGCGGGGTTGATTGGAGTTGATTTTATGGCAGAACAGAAACGAGACTACTACGAGGTACTCGGCTTAGATAAAAATGCGGATGACGCAGCTATCAAAAAGGCATATCGTGTATTAGCGAAGAAGTATCATCCGGATATGAATCCGGGAGATAAAGATGCGGAAGTAAAATTCAAAGAGGCTTCCGAAGCGTATGCAATATTATCCGACCCGGAAAAGAGACGTCAGTATGACCAGTTTGGTCATGCAGCCTTTGACGGAGGTGCCGGCGGGGCAGGTGGCTTTGGCGGTTTTGATTTCAGCGGAGCGGACTTCTCTGATATTTTCGGGGATATGTTTGGCTTTGGTGATATTTTTGGCAGCCGCAGAGGTGGCCGTAATCATGGCCCTATGAAGGGCGAGGACATTCGTACCAGTATGAGAATTACCTTCGAAGAGGCTGTAGCAGGCTGTAAGAAGGAAATAGAATTAAATGTAAAAGAAGAGTGTAAGGCATGTCACGGCAGCGGTGCAAAGGCAGGCACCAGTCCTGAGATCTGTTCAAAGTGCGGTGGTAAGGGTCAGGTTGTATTTACCCAGCAGTCCATGTTCGGCACTATCCGTAATGTGCAGGCATGTCCGGATTGTCAGGGTACAGGTAAGATTATTCGTGAGAAGTGTACAGATTGCCGTGGTACCGGTTTTGTGTCCATGCGCAAAAAATACGAGGTGGATATTCCTGCCGGTGTGGACAGCGGTCAGCGTAAACGTCTGACAGGACTTGGTGAGCCGGGTATTAACGGTGGCCCTAGAGGTGATGTGGTTATTGAATTTATTGTTGGCCGTCACCCGATTTTCCAGCGTCAGGATTTAAATATTTTCTCAGCAGTACCTATCAGCTTTGCAGTGGCAGCTCTTGGCGGTGAAATTATTATTGACACCATTGATGGCAAGGTTGTGTATGAAGTAAAAGCAGGTACGCAGACCGATACCAAGATCCGTTTGAGGGGCAAGGGTGTTCCGTCCTGGAGAAATAAGGAGGTGCGCGGTGATCATTATGTGACATTGGTAGTGCAGACTCCGGATAAGCTTTCCAACGAGGCAAAGGAACTGCTTAGACAGTTTGATGCGGCTACAGGTGACTCTCTGCACGCGGCGGACAAAAACGAGGAAGAACCAAAGGAAAAGAAGGGTAAATTCTGGAAAAAATAAGGCATGGGAGAATGAGGGATGAGGAGCTTTAAGAAAAATACCGACTTTCAGATTAATTATCAGCGTCTGGCAGTGACGGCTTTTTCTGTGTTGCTTATAGCATTGCACTTTGTGAGGATTTTTGACAATAATTTTTGGGGAGATGAGGCATATACCATTCGTCTGTCTCAAATGAATTTCACAGAAATGTTAATGGAAACGGCGGCAGATGTACATCCCCCTCTGTATTATTTTATAGTACAGATGTTTTGTAGGCTGTTTGGATATTCCGGTGTGGTTTATCATCTGGCGTCTTTGGTACCTTATGTCATTGGGATAGTAGTTGCATTGACGGTAATTTGGAAATGGTTTGGTATGGAAGCCTCTATCTTATTTATTCTTTTGTCCTCGCTGTTAGAAACAGCGGTGACCTATAACGTAGAGGTGCGTATGTATTCCTGGGGAGCCTTGTTCTTATTGCTTAGTTTCCTTGCTTTGTATCGTATTTTTACAAGGAACCAAACAAAGGATTATGTATGCTTTGTACTGTTTTCGCTGGGGTGTGCTTACACGCACTATTACTGTTTGATTTCCGTTGCATTCTTTTATATTGTGCTCATAGGGCTGGCTTTGGTAAAGCGTAAGGAGCATTTTAAAAGGACCTTGATAGCGTGTCTGGTAACAGTAGCAGCATACTTGCCTTGGCTGATAACTCTGATACAGACCCTGAGAAGAACCATGGGTGATTTTTGGATGCTCTATATTCCGTATTTAAAGGATTGCATTGGGTATATGTTTAGCGGCAGCCTGAAGTATGTGCTATTTGCGGTTATGATAGCAGCCGTGGCCTTGGCAGCGTGGTATCGCAGAAAGGATACAGCATGGCTTATGTGGCTGGCAGCGGGTTTGTGCAGCATTTTGGGCACCGTTACGGTGGGTAATGTTGTATCCCGACTTTTCAGGCCGGTAATGATTGTCAGGTATTTGTATCCGGTTTCCGTGATTGCATGGGTATTATTGGCAGTGGGCATTTCAGGGTGCCGAAGGAAGCGTCTGTACACAGGATTACTGGCAGCGGCACTGCTTATTACAAGTGGCCCGCAGTTTATCCATATTGTTCAGACGGAAAGAACGCAAAATGTGCTTTTACAGGAGACCCTTGAGGCTACTACCCGGATTGCAGGAAAGGGGAACGTAATTGTTACCGATTTGGAATATATAGACTGGACAGTGGGAGATTATTATTATCCCGGTTCGGAGCAGATATATATGGGTGACGGTGAGCTTCCTGCTTTGAAGGAGGGTAAGGACTACTGGCTGATGCTTTCCGGCAAGCTTAGTGAGGAAATGACTGCCGGACTGCAGATACAAGGATATGTTCCGGAAATGCTTGTGGAGCAGGGTGTTATTGGAACCAATCCTGTGGTAGTGTATGAGCTTAAAGAGCATAAATAGTTTTTATAATGGGGTCTGGCTTTGAGCCAGGCCCCTTTTATATGCCTAAAAGGCAAGGAGGAATTATATTACGTCTGTTGCACTTTCACATGCTTCCATATCCGGGGTACAATCGTTTTTTAGCTGACCTTCGCAAGCAGGATCGCTTAATTCCAAAGGCTTGATATTTCTGTCTAACAGACCGCCACGGACGAAATTCATGCATACGTTTTCTTCTACGGTAGCAAGGCTTCCCTTTGGAATGTTGCCACGAGTGGTGTCGTAGAAGTTGTAGAAAGAATTGTACAAGCTAAATACATACAACGTTACGCCTAAGCTGATTGTAGAGTCATCGATATTAAAATTCAGTACCTTTGCTACTGCAGAAGCCTGAATTCCCTGAGTCTGAGGTACCTGTGCCACTGTCAGTCCGCTGAAAATCAGTGTAGGGGTAGCGGTAGTGCCTGCAACCGTATAGGCCGGTCCATAAGGCGCATAAAGCTGTAAGGTTACGTCGGTCGGGTTGGTATCTTCGTCGTAATCAGGGTCTGTGACTGCACCCGGAAGATATACCACAGTTAAAGGCAGCGTTGCCAATAATCGCTGGCAGCAGTCAAATAATTTAACAATAACCGTAAAGCTGAGCTCGCTTAATTCTACGTTATAGCAATTAGGTCTGTTTGCAATTGGTGTGATATCAGCAGTACCGGGAACCAAGTCAACAACTTCAGCGGTTACATATGCTGCAGTAGGAAAAGTGGTCGGAATATCTACACCTAAAGGCACAGTTCTGCAGAGATTAATGCCGATGCAATCATAGATTACGGGCGCATAAAGCAATAAAGCATCAGGTGTGCCGCAAATAGGGTTTGTACATACATCTACACAAGTACCGCAATCTGTATTCATATTAGCGATGGCATTGCTGGTATAACATTTGGATTTGCAATTACAATTATAGTTAGCCATAAAAAAACTCCTTTTTATTATTAAGATATGAAAATCTAGTGTAAATTGTGTTTTACGGGAATATCTTTCTGAGAAAAAACATACATTGAATACAACGCCTTTTGCGGGGGAATTATGAAGTATTTATTTGATATGGGTGAAGTGTGGCATGTATATGCTGATATGGGTAATCAATGGATATACTATCGCATGGAGCAGGTGGGTGAGGAAACGCTTGACAAAGATGGGAATAAGTTGCCGGGGCCATTGGGAAGACTGGAATTATTTGAACAGCTGGAAAAGCAGTGCCGGATTTACAAGGAACAGACGAAACGCTGTGAAACGGAATGTCGTGAGCTGGAGGAAAAATTTAAAAAGCTGCAAATGCAAATGCAGCAGGAAAAACAGGCTATTGAAGAAGAGAAAAAGAAAGAAGTGGCAAATATGCGTCAGCAATTTGAAGCCTCTTATGCAGAATTACAGAAATTAGCTGAGGATATGCAGGAAGAAGGTCGAAAATGGCGTCAAAGATATCTGGATTTGGCATATCAACTGTCTCCAAAAGGAAAATAGATTGCACTTTTGCACAAATGCGAGTATAATTAATTATATATGCGGTTTGATGAGAATTATTATACATTCAGATATTAGATTTATGAACGAGAGGACAATGCTATGAAGTGGATGAAATTCCGTGTGAAAACGATTACAGCAGCAGAGGATATTATTATTTCTGCTTTATATGATTTGGGCTTTGAAGGTGCGCAGATTGAGGATAAGGTGCCTTTGACGGCTGCAGAGAAGGAGCAGATGTTTGTAGATATTTTACCACAGGGACCGGAGGATGATGGTGTAGCATATCTTAGCTTTTTTGTGGAGGAGAATGAAGATGGTAATCTGATTTTTCAGGAGGAAGTGACCACAAAGGAAGCGATTTTGGAGATGGTGGAGGAAGAGCTGGCAAGCTGGAAGTCTTTTATGGATATTGGAGAGAGCTCTGTCACCGTAGATGAGACGGAGGATATTGACTGGATTAACAACTGGAAGCAGTACTTCCATCAGTTTTATATTGACGATATTTTGGTAATACCCTCCTGGGAGGATGTAAAGCCGGAGGACGAGGCCAAAATGGTGCTGCACATAGATCCGGGTACTGCCTTTGGTACGGGTATGCATGAGACTACCCAGCTTTGTATTCGTCAGCTTCGTAAGTATATTACTCCGGAGACGGAGCTGTTGGATGTAGGTACGGGCAGTGGTATCTTGTCTATTTTGTCATTGATGTTTGGGGCAAAGCATGCTGTGGGGACCGATTTGGATCCGTGTGCTGTGGATGCCGTGCGTGAGAACAGTGAAGTGAATGGCATTCGTCCGGAGCAGTTTGATATGATGATTGGCAACATTATTACTGACAAGGACGTGCAGGACAAGGTAGGATACGATAAGTATGACATTGTTGTAGCGAATATTCTGGCTGATGTGCTGGTGCCACTTACCCCTGTGATTGTAAATCAGTTGAAAACAGGCGGTTATTATATTACCTCCGGTATTATCGATGACAAGGAAGAAACGGTAGTAGCGGCTGTGAAAGCGGCAGGTCTGACGGTAGTAGAGGTGACATATCAGGGTGAGTGGGTCAGTGTAACCGCACGGAAGGATTTTTAAAATGTTTCAGTTTTTTGTAGACAAGGGGCAAATTGCACCCAAGGAGGGTCTTGCCTATATAACAGGCCCGGATGTCAATCATATCAGTCATGTGCTTCGCATGAAGCCGGGGGAGCAGTTTTACGTAACCGATGGCGAGAGTCAGGGGAAGTATTTGTGTGCCTTAAAGAGCGTGGCCGGGGAGCAGGTGGTTTGTGACATTCTGCGATATTTGGAGGAGAGCAACGAGCTGCCTTGTGAAATTGTGCTTTATCAGGGGCTGCCTAAGGCAGACAAGATGGAGCTTATTATTCAGAAGGCTGTGGAGCTGGGAGTAGCCCGCGTTGTGCCGGTAGCCACCAAACGTTCAGTCGTAAAGCTGGATGAAAAGAAGGCACATGCCAAGATCAGCCGTTGGCAGGGGATTGCAGAGGCAGCAGCCAAGCAGAGTAAGCGGGATATGATTCCTGTTATCGGCTCTGTAATGTCCTTAAAAGAGGCATTAAAGGAAGCTGCAGAGTTTGAGGTCAGTATGATGCCCTATGAGAATGCAGAGGGCATGGCGGCTACCCGCAGTCTGTTAAACGGCATCAGACCGGGACAGCGTGTGGCTATATTTATAGGACCTGAGGGTGGTTTTGATGATACGGAAGTGGAGGCAGCTCTTTTACAGGGTACCCGGCCGGTAACATTAGGGCGCAGGATTTTACGGACTGAGACCGCAGGACTTGCAGTTTTGGCCATGTTGGTATACCTATTGGAGGACTAGAATACAGCCTGTGTGCTTGTGCGGTTTTTGAATATATTCTACACAATTTGGTTGATTATTTGAGAAACGCTACACTTGCTTTGCATAAAATATATTAGAAGAATTTTTGTTTGGAAAGGAAATATCATGGAAGTTTATTTGGATAACTCTGCTACTACCGCATGTTTTCCGGAAGTGGCAAAGCTTATGACACAGATACTGTGTGAAAACTACGGTAATCCTTCCAGTATGCATAGAAAGGGCCTTGAGGCAGAGCATTATTTAAAGGAGGCCAAGGACACTTTTGCCCGTATACTGAAGGTAAATACCAGGGAACTATTTTTTACCTCAGGAGGAACAGAAGCAGACAATTTAGCCTTGATAGGCTGTGCATGGGCTAACCAGCGTAGTGGCAAGCATATTATTACTACCAAAATAGAGCATCCTGCAGTATTGGAGCCTTTGGCTTATCTGGAAAAGCAAGGATTTACCATCACCTATTTACCTGTGGATGAAAAGGGCATTATTCGTCTGAGTGATTTAGAGGCCGCTATAACGAAGGAAACTATTATTGTGTCCATTATGCATACCAACAACGAAATAGGCTCTCTGCAGCCGATTATGGAGATTGGTAAGCTGATTAAGAAGGTTAATCCTAAGTGCCTGTTTCATGTGGACGCAGTGCAGGGATTTGGCAAAGCACGTATTTATCCAAAGAAGATGAATATTGACTTGCTGTCTGCAAGCTCACACAAAATTCATGGTCCGAAGGGTGTAGGTCTTTTGTATGTAGGCGATAAAGTGAAAATTCTGCCGATTAATTTCGGTGGCGGCCAGCAAAGGAATCTTCGTTCCGGTACAGAGAATGTAGCAGGCATCGCCGGTATGGCACTGGCGGCCAAGATGCTTTATGATAAGCTTGATGAAGAGGTAATCGGTTTGTATGAGCTGAAGCAATATTTTGTGGATGGATTAAGCAAGATTGCAGATACTCAGATTAATGGATATACAGATGGCCGCAGTGCACCACATGTCATTAGTTTTTCTGTGAAGGGCATCAGAAGCGAAGTGCTTTTGCATGCTCTGGAGGATAAAGGGATTTATGTATCTGCAGGAAGCGCTTGTGCGTCCAATCATCCGCAGACCTCCAAGACTCTGATGGCCATTGGCTTAGATAAGAGTCTGTGGGATTCTACGATACGTTTCAGTATGTCTGTTTTCACTACCAGGGAAGAAATAGACTATACATTAAATACATTATATGATATGATTCCAATGTTACGAAAATACACAAGACATTAAAAAAGTGAGGGAAATATGTTTACAGCATTTTTGATAAAATACGGCGAAATAGGCATCAAAGGCAAAAACAGATATATGTTTGAGGATGCTTTGGTTCAGCAGATTAAATATGCACTGAAAAAGTGTGAGGGCGAATTTAGTATTCGGAAGACTCAGGGGCGCATTTATGTGGATGCATTGACTGCATTTGACTATGACGAGACGGTTGAGCGTCTGACGCAGGTGTTTGGCATCAGTGGCATTTGTCCGGTAGTATATGTAGAGGACGAGGGCTTTGAAAAGCTATGTGAAACCGTAGTAAATTATATGAAGGATATGTATGGTGACGTGAAAAAGACCTTTAAGGTTTTTGCAAGACGTGCCCGCAAAAATTATCCTCTGGAATCTCAGGAGATTTGTATGGAAATGGGTGGTGTCATTTTGGATGCTTTCCCAAATCTTACGGTAGATGTACACAATCCTGAAATTAAGTTAAATATTGAAATTCGCGAAAAAATTTATATTTACAGCGAAGAAATTCCGGGAGCTATGGGTATGCCTGTAGGTACAGGTGGTAAGGCTATGCTGTTGCTTTCAGGAGGCATTGACTCTCCGGTGGCTGGTTATATGGTGGCAAAGCGTGGTGTAAAGATTGATGCGGTTTATTTCCATGCACCGCCTTATACCAGTGAGCGTGCAAAGGAAAAGGTAGTGGATTTGGCGCGTATTGTGTCCAAGTACACAGGTCCTATTTATCTGCATATTATTAATTTTACGGATATTCAGTTATATATTTATGAGAATTGTCCTCATGATGAACTGACCATTATTATGAGACGCTATATGATGCGTATTGCAGAGCAAATTGCCAAGGATACTGAGTGCCTGGGTCTGATCACAGGTGAAAGCATCGGTCAGGTTGCCAGTCAGACCATGCAGTCATTGGCAGTTACCAATGAAGTGTGTGAGCTTCCGGTATATCGTCCGTTAATTGCTTTTGATAAGGAGGATATCGTTACTCTGTCCAAGAAAATCGGCACTTACGAAACGTCTATATTACCGTTTGAGGATTGTTGCACGATTTTTGTGGCAAAGCATCCGGTTACCAAGCCGAATCTGGGTATAATTAAAAAGCATGAGTTGTGTCTGGCTGAAAAGATTGATGAATTGGTGCAGACTGCTCTGGATACCAGGGAACTGGTTATTGCTACTGAGAATTAACTCAAATAAAAACTTCGCAGTAGTTTACTACTGCGAAGTATGTTTATAAAAGTATTTGCCTGCATAAAACAGTGTGAGGCATTAAGCTTCGTAATTTGCAAGAACACTCATGATTTCTGAAGCATCACCCTCAGCATGTACGTTTAAGGTGATTGGCTTGGATAAATCTAAGCTGAAAATCCCCATAATAGACTTAGCGTCGATAACGTATCTGCCGGAAACTAAATCAAAATCACAGTCAAACTTGGTGATGTCGTTTACGAATGCTTTTACCTTGTCAATTGAATTTAAAGAAATTTGTAATGTTTTCATTGGAATCATTCCTCCTTATTTACTTTCAATGTCTACTCTTATGGTAATTCAAGAAGTGATAAAAGTCAATGTCTAACATGCAGAAAAATTAGGAGAAAAAAATGCGAAAAGTTGCATTACACAACCTTGGATGCAAGGTGAATTCATATGAAATGGATGTTATTGGACAAAAGTTGGTAGAAAAAGGCTTTGCCATTGTGCCTTTTGACGAACAGGCGGATGTCTATATTATAAATACATGTACCGTTACTAATATCGCAGACAGGAAAAGCCGCCAGATGCTTCATCAGGCAAAAAAACGCAATCCTGATGCGGTAGTCGTGGCAGCCGGCTGTTACGTGCAGACCGGTAAAGAGCAGGTGCTGGCAGATGCAGGTATCGATTTGGCTGTTGGCAATAACAAAAAAAAGGATTTGGCCGACATACTGGTGGAATATCTCGCTGATAGGGATGGCGAGAGAAATTTTGACAAAACCATGAATGACACCAGTGTCATAGATATTAATGCCACCTTTGACTATGAGGAAATGCAGTTGGCTCATACCACGGAGCATACCAGAGCCTATATAAAGGTGCAGGATGGCTGCAATCAGTTTTGCTCATATTGCATTATTCCTTTTGCCAGAGGAAGGGTGCGAAGCAGGCACTTAGATAGTATCCGCCAGGAAATTATGGGTTTGGCACAGGCCGGTTATAAGGAAATTGTACTGACGGGCATTCATATTAGCTCTTATGGTATTGACTTTGAGGATGATGCATGGGCTTTAGGGCAGTGCGTGGAAAAGCCGCAGAGCAGTGACAGGCATGACTATTCCGGCAGGAGCAAGCTTTTGGATTTGATTGAGCGTATTCATGATATACCGGGTATTGAGCGTATTAGAATCGGGTCTCTGGAGCCTCGAATTGTTACAGAGGAAAGTGCTATGAGACTGGCAGCTTTGCCTAAGGTCTGTCCGCACTTTCATTTGTCTTTACAAAGCGGCTGCGATGCCACCTTAAAGCGAATGAATCGTAAGTACACGACTGCACAGTTTAAAGAAAGTGTACAGGCTCTCAGAAAAGCATTTGACAGTCCGGCAATTACGACGGATGTAATCGTAGGTTTCCCCGGAGAGACGAAAGAGGAATTTCAGGAAACGGTCAATTATTTGGAAGAGCTCTCTTTGTATGAAATGCACATTTTTAAATATTCTGTGCGTAAGGGGACAAGGGCTGCCGCTATGAAGGAGCAATTGACAGAGGCTGAAAAGAGTAAACGCAGCGCAGTGCTTTTGGAAATGGAAGCACGGAAAAGTAAAGAGTATCGCAGCCGGTTTATTGGAAGTACCGTGAAGGTACTTTTTGAAGAGGCTAAGGAAATTCAAGGTAAAATCTATATGCTGGGTCATACAGAGGAATATGTAAAGGTGGCTGTGGAAACATCGAAAGACCTTTCTAATCAGATTGTGGAAGTTATGGTGCAGGGATTTCTGGCGGATGACATTTTACTTGCAATTTTGAGTAAATTAAGGTAAGATATTAAATCATGGAGTAGTATGAGAAGAGACTGTACGGAGGTACATTATGGGTGATTTACAAAATACACAATACATCAAAGTAGAAACAGAACCAATGACTGGTGTGCAGATGGTACTTTCTACTGTTTACGAAGCATTACGTGAAAAAGGCTATAACCCGGTAAATCAGATAGTTGGATATATTATGAGCGGTGACCCTACCTTCATCACTTCACATAACAGTGCACGTAGCCTGATTATGAAGGTGGAACGTGACGAATTGGTAGAGGAATTATTGTCAAGCTATATTGCGGGTAAGAAGTGGGACTAATCAATGAGAATTATGGGACTGGACCTAGGCACCAAGACGGTGGGTGTCGCTATTAGTGATGCCCTGCAGTTGACTGCCCAAGGTATTGAGATTATACGTCGTAAGGATGAGAACAAGCTTCGTCAGACACTTGCGCGTATTGAGAGCTTAATTGTTGAGTACGAGGTAAGCGAGATCGTGTTGGGCTTGCCAAAGCATATGAACAATGATTTGGGAGACAGGGCGCAGTTTTCTTTAGAGTTTAAAGAAAAGCTGGAGCGTCGGACAGGTCTTCCGGTTGCATTGTGGGATGAGAGACTGACTACAGTCAGTGCGGATAGACTGATGATGGAAGCGGGAGTGCGCCGTGAGGATCGCAAGGAATACGTGGACAAGATTGCTGCAACGATTATTTTGCAGGGGTATTTGGATTACAAAAGGGGTCAGCAGAAAAATTAATACTTTTTTTGTATTTTTGGTATTAGGAGTATAAAAGTGGAAAAAATAATTTTTAGCCCGGATGGTGAGAGTCAGGTTGCGTTTTTTGTATTGGAGCAAACCCGACTGGGCGGATTTAATTATATTTTAGTTACAGACGTAGAAGACGGAGACGGAGACGCTTTGATTTTAAAGGATTTATCCCAGGAATCAGATGCGGAGGCTATCTACGAGATTGTTACAGACGATTCTGAATTATCTGCAGTTGCTACAGTTTTTGAGAATCTTCTGGAAGATGTGGATTTGGTTTAATTTGGAGGAAAATCGTGTGAGAAAAAATCATAATAGTGTTTCAGGTAAGGCGGGTAATACGCAGCAGAGCAGGCTGAAAATCATCCCGTTGGGAGGCCTGGAGCAAATTGGTATGAATATTACTGCCTTCGAATACGAAGACAGTATTGTTGTCGTGGATTGCGGTCTGGCATTTCCGGCAGATGATATGCTGGGCATTGATTTGGTTATACCTGACGTAACTTATTTAAAGGACAACTATGACAAAGTAAAAGGGTTTGTTATTACTCACGGTCATGAGGACCACATTGGTTCTTTGCCATATGTTTTAAAGGAAATGAATGTGCCTGTGTATGCTACCAGACTTACTATGGGCATTATCGAAAACAAGCTGAAAGAGCATAATCTGGTACAGGGAACAAAAAGAAAAATCGTGAAATTTGGACAGTCCATTAATCTGGGACAGTTTCGTATAGAGTTTATCAAGACAAATCATAGTATCGTGGATGCCGCAGCGCTTGCAATCTATTCGCCTGCAGGTGTGGTGGTGCATACAGGTGATTTTAAGGTGGATTATACCCCTGTATTTGGTGACGCCATTGATTTAATCAGATTCGCAGAATTGGGCAAAAAGGGAGTTTTAGCCTTATTGTTGGATTCTACCAATGCGGAGCGTCCGGGCTTTACGCAGTCTGAACGCACAGTTGGCAAGACCTTCGATACCCTTTTTGAGGAGCATCAGAACACTCGTATTATTGTGGCTACCTTTGCCTCTAATGTGGACCGTGTACAGCAGATTATCAATACTGCTTATCGCTATGGCCGCAAGGTAGTAGTGGAAGGCCGCAGTATGGTTAATATTATCGAGACAGCAGCCAAGCTGGGATGCCTGGAAGTGCCGGAGAATACTCTGATTGAGGTAGAGCAGTTAAAGCAATATCCGGACAATCAGACGGTTATTATTACTACAGGCTCTCAGGGAGAAAGTATGGCAGCATTGTCACGTATGGCAAGCGGCATACACCGCAAAATTTCTATTACACCAAGTGATACGGTTATTTTTTCCTCCAGTCCGATTCCGGGAAATGAGAAGGCCGTGACGAAGGTTATCAATGAAATTTTGCAGAAGGGTGCAGATGTTATTTATCAGGATACCCATGTTTCCGGACATGCCTGCCAGGAAGAGCTGAAGCTTATTTATACGCTTGTAAAGCCAAAGTATGTTATGCCGGTGCATGGTGAATACAAGCACTTAATTGCACAGAAAAAAATAGCGGCCAGTCTGGGTATTCCGAAGGAAAACATTTTTATCATGAAGTCCGGACAGGTTCTGGAGCTGTGTGATGAATGTGCAGAGATTACAGGCTCTGTACCTGTGGGCGGCATTCTGGTGGATGGTCTGGGTGTTGGTGACGTAGGAAATGTGGTACTGCGTGACAGACAGCATCTTGCGGAAGATGGTATTATGATTGTGGTGTTGGCATTGGACAGCTATAATGGTATATTAGTATCAGGACCGGATATTGTGTCCAGAGGCTTTGTATATGTTCGTGAAAGTGAATCACTTATGGATGAAGCCAAAGAAGTTGTGGAGGAGGCTGTGAATTATTGTCTGGACAGGGGCATTACCGACTGGGGCAAGTTAAAGGGCAGCATTCGTGACAGTTTAAGTGACTACGTTTGGAAGAAAACCAAGCGTCGTCCGATGATTTTACCGATAATTATGGAAGTTTAGATTTTTATGAGGGAAGTTACAGAGATATTGAATGAAACAAATGTTTTAATCAATACCATTAAAGGCACTTCGATTTATACAGAATTTCGGAGCGCTCTAGAGGATTTACAAAAGTATCCCGAGCTGAAGGCACAGGCGGATGCTTTCCGGGCAGAAAATTATCTGGCATATCATGCCTTGAAGGGACCGGTTAGTTTTGCGGATTTTAACAGTTTAGAGGATAAAAGAACAGAATTGGCCAACTATCCGCAGATTGACCGTTACTTAAAGGCAGAAGTGGCTTTATGCCGTGTTTTGCAGGAGGTACAAGGTCGCCTGACGGCTGCCATGGGGTTTGACTAAGAGCAGCGGTATTAAGGAGTTTGGCCGTAGCTTATAGGCGGCGGAATGGAGATTATTATGAAAAAACAAAAGGCAGGATACTCTGTGTTATCCAGAGTGACAAGGTTGTTGTTTGCAATTGTTATAGTAATGGTAATTTATGTGGGGGCATTGACCGCATATGATTTCGGATACAGACTGTTTGCAGAAAAGCCCATAAGCCTTGCACCGGGCAAGGACGTAGTGGTAGAAATTAAAGAAGGTATGGGTACCAGCGCCATTGCTGACATGTTGGAGCAGAAGGGTGTTATTCGTGATGCTCTTGTATTTAATATTCAAAATCGACTTTCACACTATAAAGGTTCTTTTAGGGCCGGCACTTATACTTTAAATACGTCAATGGATAATGAGGAAATTATGGCTATACTCTCAGGAGAGATTAGTCAGGAGTAGGACATGATTATAGATGAGAGAATGATTGCCTTTATTCAGTCTTTGGATAAGGGCAATACCCCGTTTTTAACAGAGCTTGAGGAAGAGGCTGTCCGCACGGATGTGCCTATTATCAGACCTGCCATGCAGAGTCTGATGCGGTTTTTATTACAACTGCATAAGCCTTCCAGTATATTGGAGGTAGGTACGGCAATTGGTTTTTCTGCTATTTTAATGGCAGAGTATAGTCCTAAGAATTGTCATATTACTACAATTGAAAAGTATGAAAAGCGCATCCCGTTAGCAAAGGCAAATTTCGAAGCCAGCGGTTATGCAGACAGAATAACCTTGTTGGAAGGTGATGCTGCGGATATCTTAAAGGGGCTGGAAGGTACCTATGATATGATTTTTATGGATGCAGCCAAAGGACAGTATATTCATTTTATGCCGGACGTGATGCGACTTTTGGCACCGGGCGGTTTATTGGTGTCTGATAATGTGATGCAGGATGGTGAGATTATTGAGTCTCGCTTTGCAGTAATCAGAAGGAACCGTACCATACATGCACGTATGCGTGAGTATTTATTTGCATTAACGCATGATGACAGATTAGAAACCGTGGTGTTACCTGTGGGTGATGGGGTAACCCTTAGTATAAAGAAAGAGGAGTAATTGTTCAGACGGGTTGAATAGTTACAAAGAGGATTTTCATGGCTAGAAGAGAAAAAGCAGAATTACTGGTTCCGGCTAGTAGTCTGGAAGTTTTAAAGACAGCAGTCATTTTTGGCGCAGATGCCGTATATATCGGCGGTGAAGCCTTTGGACTTCGTGCCAATGCCAAAAATTTTTCTAAGGAAGATATGGTAAAGGGAATTGCTTTTGCACATGAACATGGTGTAAAAGTATATGTAACGGCTAATATTTTGGCACATAATGGCGATTTGGAAGGTGCCAGAGCGTATTTTGCCGAGTTAAAGGAAATGAAGCCGGATGCACTGATTATATCAGACCCGGGTATGTTTATGATTGCCAGAGAGGTTTGTCCTGAGATTGAGATTCATATTTCTACCCAGGCCAACAATACCAACTATCAGACTTATCTGTTCTGGCATCAGCTGGGAGCACAGAGAGTGGTTTCTGCAAGGGAGCTTTCCCTGGAGGAAATACGTGAAATCAGAGAGCATATTCCGGAGGATATGGAAATAGAGACTTTTATTCATGGAGCAATGTGCATTTCCTATTCCGGACGTTGCCTGTTGTCTAACTATTTTACAGGCAGAGATGCAAATCAGGGCGCCTGTACACATCCTTGCCGCTGGAAATATGCCGTAGTAGAGGAAAAGCGACCGGGTGAATATCTGCCGGTTTATGAAAACGAACGGGGCACATATATTTTTAATTCCAAGGACTTATGTATGATAGAACATATTCCTGCTATTTGTGAGGCTGGTATCGACAGTCTGAAAATTGAAGGACGTATGAAGACAGCCCTTTATGTGGCAACGGTAGCGCGCACTTACCGTAAAGCTTTGGATGATTATTATGAAAGTGAAGAAAAATACCGCGCTAACATGGAATGGTACAAGGCTGAAATTGGCAAATGTACCTATCGACAGTTTACTACCGGATTTTTCTTTGGCAAGCCTACCAATGAGACGCAGATATATGATAACAACACCTATGTAAACGAATATATTTACCTTGGTATCGTTGAAGAAGTGCGGGAGGATTGGCTGGTACGTATTGAACAGCGTAATAAATTCTGCGTGGGGGATACCATCGAGATTATGAAGCCGAATGGCGAAAACGTTCCTGTAACAGTAAATGGCATGTTTGATGCAGACATGAATCCTGTGGAAAGCTGCCCGCATTCCAAACAGTTGATTTATCTGCAGCTGTCTGTGGTGCCGGAGCAGTATGATTTGCTGAGAGTGCAGAATATAAAGTGATATTTAAATGAGGAGAGCAGCAAAAGATGAACAAAATTAACGTAGAAGAAATTTTTGCCAGTAATGTATTTACGCTTGGAGTAATGAAGGAACGTCTTCCCAAGGATGTATTTAAGGATGTAAAAATGGTAATGGAGCAGGGGGGCGAGCTTTCATTGGCGGATGCCAATGTAGTGGCAAAGGCTATGAAGGACTGGGCAGTAGAAAAGGGGGCCACCCACTACACACATTGGTTTCAGCCATTGACCGGCATTACGGCTGAGAAGCATGATGCTTTCGTAACTGTGCCGGATGCTTCCGGTAAGACACTGTTAGAGTTTTCAGGTAAGGAGCTGATTAAAGGTGAGTCTGATGCTTCTTCCTTTCCAAATGGCGGTATTCGTTCCGTTTGTGAAGCAAGAGGCTATACGGCTTGGGATATTACCTCTCCTGCATTTTTAAAGGAGGACGCAACAGGGGTAGTTTTGTGTATTCCTACTGCTTTTTGCTCCTATACCGGAGAAGCTTTGGATAAGAAGACACCATTGCTTCGTTCCATGGAAGCCATCAGTACGCAATCTTTACGAATTTTGCGTTTATTTGGGAACACAACTGCAACGAAGGTTATTCCTTCTGTTGGTCCGGAGCAGGAATATTTTTTGATTGACCGTGACAAATATTTAAAGAGAAAAGATTTGATTTTTGCAGGGCGTACTCTTTTTGGTGTACCTGCGCCGAAAGGTCAGGAAATGGAAGACCATTATTTTGGTGTTATTCGTGACCGTGTCGGTTCCTTTATGAAAGAGCTCAATATAGAGCTTTGGAAGCTCGGTGTAACAGCAAAGACGCAGCACAATGAGGCTGCACCTGCACAGCATGAGCTGGCACCGATTTATGAGACGGCTAATATTGCAGTAGACCACAACCAGTTAATTATGGAGACCATGAAAAAGGTGGCAAGTCGTCACAATCTGACCTGCCTTTTACATGAGAAGCCATTTGCAGGTGTTAATGGTTCCGGCAAGCATGATAATTGGTCACTTTGTACGGATACTGGTATTAATATGTTGGAGCCGGGAAAGACCCCTCATGAAAACATCCAGTTTTTATTAGTGCTTGCATGCATCATGAAGGCTGTTGATACCCATGCAGACCTGCTTAGACAAAGTGCATCTGATGTGGGAAATGACCATAGACTGGGTGCTGGCGAGGCACCACCTGCCATTATCTCCATGTTTCTTGGCGAGCAGCTGGAGGATGTGGTTTCACAGCTTGTAGAGACCGGAACGGCAGCCCGCTCCTTACGTGGACAGAAGCTGGAGACAGGTGTTTCTACACTTCCTGAGTTTGAAAAAGATGCTACCGACCGTAATCGTACTTCACCATTTGCATTTACCGGTAATAAATTTGAATTTAGAATGGTTGGTGCTTCCGACTCAGTGGCTGCACCAAATACTACCTTAAATGCTATTGTTGCGGAAGCTTTTTGTGAAGCGGCAGATGTGTTAGAGGCGGCAGAAGATTTTGATGTAGCAGTCCATGATTTGATTAAAGAATATATGACAAAGCATCAGCGCATTATTTTCAATGGTGATGGTTACTCACAGAAATGGATAGAGGAAGCAGCACGACGTGGTTTACCAAATATTAAGACTACTGTGGAAGCAGTGGATGCATTGCTTACGGAAAAGTCTGTAAAGCTGTTTGAGAAGTTTGGTATTTTTACCAAGGTAGAACTGGAATCCCGCGCAGAAGTTCTTTATGAGACTTATGTAAAGACCATGAATATTGAAGCCCGCACCATGATTGACATGGGAGCAAAGCAATACATACCTGCAATTATTGATTATACAAAGAGCTTGGCGGATACTGTGATTGCAGTACAGAGCGTAGGAGTGGACACCACTGTTCAGAAAAATCTGCTCATGGAAGTTTCTGATAAGCTGGCAAAGGCAAAGGCAGCACTGGATGTACTGACAGAAGTCAGAACCCAGTCAAAAGCCATTAAAAATCACAAGGAGCGTGCCTTCTTCTTTAAGGAGCAGGTTGTTCCTGCAATGAATGAGCTTCGTAAGCACATTGATTCTTTAGAGCGTATTGTGGACGCAAAGGTATGGCCTGTTCCAAATTATGGTGAGTTGATTTTTGAGGTTTAAATTTAGAAATGGCAAACTCGGCGTGTCAATCATATTATTATGACCAGACGCGCCGAATGAGCCCTAAATGAAGCATAAAATTTTTTTTATAAAAAAATTATTTTTTTTTTATAAAAGTACTTGCATATTTTGGGAAAGTGTGTATAATAATATAAGTGTTCAGCAATAACATATAGCGCTATCGCCAAACGGTAAGGCAACGGACTCTGACTCCGTCATTTCAAGGTTCGAATCCTTGTAGCGCTGCTTAGAGGTCTCAGTGGAGCAATCTGCTGAGACTTTTTTCATTACATGGGAACATAAAAGGAAACAGTGTTATGTTTAAATTTGAAAGTAAAATTCGCTATAGTGAATTGGATGAAAAGGGGCTTTTAGGTGTTCCAAGGATTGTTGATTATTTTCAGGACTGTTCTAATTTTCAGTCAGATGAATTGGGAGTGGGGCGTGCCTATTTGGAAGAAAGGCACCTTGCATGGGTTTTGAACTTTTGGCAGATTATAATTAAACGCAGGCCCGGGCAGGGGGAAATGATTAAGGCAGGCACCTTTCCGTATGAATTTAAAAGTTTTATGGGAATGAGAAATTTCCTGTTAGAGGATGCCGGAGGAGAGCATATTGTCTGTGCCAATTCTATCTGGACACTGCTGGATATGCAGACCGGAAAGCCTGTAAAGGCGGATGAAGAAATTGTTGGTCAGTATCCACTGGAGGAAAGACTTGACATGAATTATGCAGGAAGAAAAGTGACCATTCCGGCAGAGGGAGAGAGTTTTGCGCCTGTGAAGGTAAGTCGTGAGCATTTGGATACCAACCAACATATGAATAATGCCAGATATATTACACTTGCCATGAACTATGTACCACGCCATTTGGAAGTGGAAGAGCTTAGAGTAGAGTACAAAAAACAGGCTTATTTAGGAGATGATATTTATCCCTTTGTAGCTTCTATGGAAGGTGGTATTGCAGTCAGCCTACGTGATGCAGAGGGAACGCCATATGTAAATATGCATATTTTGACCAGTATGGGAGGAGAGAAATGATTCGTTTAGGAGAAGTACAGAATTTAGTTATTGTAAAGAAGGTGGAATTCGGTGTTTACGTGGCACCGGAAAGTGCGGTACATGATGCAGAAGCAATAAAGGAGCAGAAAATTTTGCTGCCATCCAAATATGTTCCGGAAGGCAAGTCAGTTGGAGATCATGTAGAGGTGTTTGTTTACAGAGATTCTAAGGACAGGCTTGTAGCTACCACCTTGCAGCCAAAGCTTGCTATGGGGCAGGTGGCCAGACTGCGTGTGGCACAGGTAGGCAAGTTTGGAGCTTTTTTGGACTGGGGGTTGGAGAAGGATTTGATGCTTCCTTTTAAGCAGCAGAAAAAACGTGTCAGTGAAGGGGAAGAGGTTTTGGTATCTCTTTATATTGATAAGAGTGACCGTCTGTGTGCTACTATGAATGTGTATCATGATTTACGTACAGACAGCCCGTATCAGAAGGATGACAGAGTAACCGGTACTGTTTATGAAATCAGTCCTAACTTTGGCGCTTTTGTTGCGGTGGATGATATTTATTCCGGACTTATTGCCAAAAAGGAATTATACGGTGACGTCCGGATAGGAGAGACGATTACTGCCCGAGTGCTGCAGGTAAAGGAAGACGGCAAGTTAGATTTGAGTATTCGTGAAAAGGCATATTTACAAATTGCCGGTGATGCTGAGAAGGTAGCAGAGCTTATCGACAGGTTTGGCGGCGCATTGCCTTTTAATGATAAGGCGTCACCGGAGGTGATTAAGCGTGAAACAGGCATGAGCAAAAACGAATTTAAACGTGCGGTTGGGAATTTACTCAAAAATGGTCGCATCAAAATTACAGAAAAGGGCATTTTAAAAATTTCCGAATAAATATCAGCAAAATTCTACAAAAAACTATTGCTTTTTTGGTACATTTTGTGTAAATTTTAATTAACGGTATTTACTGAAATCACACATAGGAGAAAAGGACATGATTTCAAATCAGATACTACAAAGTACAATTGACGGCCTGAAAAGTATCAGCCGTATGGAACTTGCGGTTATGGATGCAGAGGGGAAGGAATTGGCGGCTACCTGCGATATGAAGGAATGTGCTGTCAGGTGTATTGAATTTTCCAGATCACCGGCAGACAGTCAGGAGGTACAGGGGTGTCAATACTTTAAGATTTATGACGAGTACCAGTTGGAGTATATTCTTGTAGTGCGTGGCACAGGGGATGATGCTTACATGGTGGGTAAGATGAGTGCCTTCCAGATTCAGGGGTTGTTGGTTGCCTACAAGGAGCGCTTTGACAAGGATAATTTTGTCAAGAACTTATTGTTGGACAACTTGCTGTTGGTTGATATTTACAGTCGTTCCAAGAAGCTGCGTATGCCTACAGATCAGAAACGTACGGTTATACTGATTCAAGCGGCAAATAGCCGTGAGGTTAATATATTAGAGCTTACAAAGGCATTCATAGGTAGTAGTAACAAAGAGTTCATTACTGCTGTGGATGAGAGGGATGTTATTATTCTAAAGGATTTGGCAGAACATGAATCCAATTCCGATGTGGACAGGTACGCTAAGAGTATTATCGAGCAGTTGACCAAGGACGGCGCAAAGGGTATCCGCATTGCCTATGGTACATGTGTACGTGAAATCAAGGACGTCAGCCGTTCCTATAAGGAAGCCAAAATGGCATTGGATGTAGGCAAGATATTCTTTGAGGACAAGTGGGTAATAGCCTATAGTGAATTGGGCATTGGTCGATTAATTTACCAGCTTCCGATACCGTTGTGTAAGATGTTCATCAGAGAGATCTTTGGTGGAAAGAGTCCTGATGATTTTGATGAGGAAAGTCTGGTTACTATAAGCAGGTTCTTTGAAAACAGTCTGAATGTATCTGAAACATCCAGACAGTTGTTTATTCATCGTAATACACTGGTATATCGTTTGGATAAGCTGCAGAAGGCAACAGGTCTGGATTTACGTGTGTTTGAGGATGCCATTACCTTCCGCATTGCGTTGATGGTAGTGAAGTATATGAAATATATGGAAAGTTTAGAGAGCTAGTAACAAGAATACCCGGACGAAAGGTGGAATCTTACAGAGAGTCTGTAAAGTACATTACTTTCAGTGCGGGTATTGGTGCTTACATGTAATAGATAAAGGAAAGGTGAACAACGTGGCGAGAAATAATAGAGCACGAATGAATGAAATTGAATTATACGAAGATGATGCAATTGTGTTGGACAACGTGACGAAGTCATATAATGTATCCAACGTATTAAAAGGCATTTCTTTGCGCATCAAAAAGGGCGAGTTTGTATTTATAGTAGGTGACAGCGGTTCCGGTAAGTCTACACTGATTAAGCTGCTATTACGTGAATTGACCTCTACCACAGGCAATGTATATGTTTTGGGGCAGAATTTAAATAAAATGAGGCGTAAACGCGTTCCGGCACTTCGCAGAAGACTGGGTGTGGTATTCCAGGATTTCCGTTTGTTAAAAAGCATGAATGTATATGAAAATGTAGCATTTGCTCAGTACATTACACAGGTACCGGAAAAGCAGGTGCGTAAGAATGTTCCTGAGATATTGTCACAGGTGGGACTTGCCGGCAAGTATAAGGCAAAGCCAAGGCAGCTTTCCGGTGGTGAGCAGCAGCGTGTGGCATTGGCGAGAGCCCTGATTAATAAGCCTGAAATTTTACTTTGCGACGAGCCAACAGGTAATCTGGATCCGAAGAACAGCTGGGAAATTATGAAGCTGTTGGAGGAATTTAATGAGGCCGGCACTACGGTAGTTGTTGTAACACATAACCGTGAAATTGTAGATGCAATGCAGAAGCGGGTCGTTACGATGCACAAGGGCTTTATTGAAAGCGACGAAGAGATGGGTGGTTACATTTATGAGGATTAATACTTTAAAATATACATTCAAGGAGGGCTTTAAGGGCCTTTTTAGGAACAAATGGTATACATTGGCATCTATTGCCACTATCAGTGCGTGTCTGTTTTTATTAGGCATTTTTGTGGCAATTATGATGAATTTTCAACATATTGTAGAAAATGTACAGAAGGGCGTGGCAGTCACTACCTTTTTTGTAGAGGGCACTTCAGAAGAAGAAATCAAAGGCTTGCAGGCCCAGTTAGAAGCCAGAGATGAGGTGGAGCGCACCGTATATGTTTCTGCAGAGCAGGCGTGGGCTGATTTTGTAGAAGACATGAATATGGGCGAGTACATGGAAGGCTTTCCGGAAAATCCGCTTGCAAAAAGTGCCAATCTGGAAATTTACATTAACGATACCTCCAAACAGGAGCAGTTGGTAGAATATCTGGAATCCAATCCAATTATTCGTCGTATTAATAAATCCGATCTAGCAGCAAATATGTTGACCGGTATGGATTCGTTAGTGGGTGTAGCCAGCTTTGGCATTATCGGTATCCTTTTTCTGGTATCTGTATTCCTGATCAGCAATACGATTACCGTGGGTATTTCTATCCGTAAGGAAGAAATCAATATTATGAAATATATAGGCGCTACGGACTTTTTTGTAAGATTTCCGTTTATTATTCAAGGTGTTTTAATCGGTTTAATCGGTGCAGCGCTGCCACTTGTATTGATTTATGTTTTGTATAATCAAATTGTATTGGGGATTGCGGCGCAGTTCCCTGCCTTGACCTCTTTATTGGGCTTTTTGGATGTTACGGCAGTATTTACATATCTGCTCCCGCTGAGCCTTGGTATAGGTGTTGGAATTGGATATTTTGGCAGTTATTTTACTTGCAGAAAGCATTTAAAGGTATAAGGAGCAGGCATGAAACCAGGCAAAAAGCTAATAGCCTGCTTTATCAGCCTGTTTGCAGCAATAATACTGGTTGTCTGTTGTCTTTGGGTGGAGGGAGAACGGGCGCATGCTATGGATTTGTCCTCCATAACCAGTGACAGCATTGCAGCCAAAAAGGAAGAAATCGCCAATGCTTCTGCGCAACAGGGAAGTATTAAGAATTCCATTACTAATATGGAGAAAATAGTAAAGGATCTGGAACATAAAAAAGCAGACTTAGACAAATATATAGAAAGCATTGATGCCACGATGAACAGCATTCAGGACAAAATCAAGTCCTATGAGAAATTGATTGCTGAAAAAGAGGCTGAGCTTAATCTCAAAGAAAAAGAGTTGACAGAGGCTTTAGAGCAGGAAGAAGAGCAGTATGAAATTATGCAGCAGCACATACAATATTTGTATGAGCGCGGTGAAGTCAGTTACCTGGAGGCAATCCTTACGGCTGACAGCTTCGCCAGTATGCTTAACAGAGCTGAATACGTAGAGGAGATGGCGGCATATGACAATCAGATGCTTCATCAGTATATATTACAGCGAGAATACATTGCTCTCTGTAAGGATGCCGTAGCGCAGGAAAAGATTACCTTGAATGAAGGCAAGGTTGCACTTGAGGCAGAGGAAAGTAATCTGGCTGCTGTACGACAGCAAAAGGCAAAGGATTTGGCAGCATACGAAGACGATATAGCCTTAACGGAAGCCAGCATTAAGGAGCTGGAAGCAGACCTGAAATATCAGACGAATCTGATCGCCAGCCTTGAAAAAGAAATTACTGAGGAACAAAAAGAAATCTTAAGAGCAAGTGGCATTACCCTGGGCTATGATGGCAGCGGTTTTGCGTGGCCGGCGCCAAAGTATATTGCTGTTACATCTGAGTTTGGATGGCGTTCTGACCCTTTCACGGGGCTTAAGGCATACCATAACGGTGTAGATTTGGCGGCAGCAGAGGGGACGCCTATTGTAGCCGCATATAATGGTATTGTAGGCGAGGCAGGATACAACAGCTCCATGGGTAATTATATTTACATCGAGCATGGAGATGGCCTCAGAACCATTTATTTACATGCGTCTAAGCTTTACGTTTCCAAGGATGATGTAGTATTAAAGGGAGATGTGATTGCTGCTGTCGGTACTACAGGTCGTTCCACAGGACCGCATTTACACTTTAGTGTGCGCCTGAACGGAGCATATGTAAGTCCATGGAATTATTTGAGCAGATAGCAGGAAGAGAGGTGTAAGTTGGATTTAGAAATGAAAAAACGTCCCGTTTTTGGTTTCATCAGTGGTCTTTTAGCAGGTGTGATTATGACCTCACTTGTAGTGGTGCTGGGCTATGGTATTGGCCAGTTTATGACAGAAGAGGAAGGCTCCGGTACCAATACAGGAAATGCAAATGTTGTTATGGTGCAGCAGGACGGGATTGTATCATCAGAATTCTTGCAAAAGATAGATGTGATTGAGACACTGATAGATGAGAATTTTTATTTAGACGAGGTGAGTGCGGAAGTACTGCGCGAGGGTGCTTATGATGGTATTGTGGCAGCTCTTGATGATATTTACTCCGTTTATTATACACCGGAAGAAGCAGAAGAAGTTTTTCAGCAGTCTGAGGGGATTTATTATGGCATAGGTGCCTATGTTCAGATGGACACAGTTACCGGCTATGCCAAGATTACCGGTACGATAAAGGATACACCGGCCGAAGAAGCCGGCCTGCAGGCAGGGGATATTCTGTACAAGGTGAACGGCGAGGATATGGCCGGACTGGATGTATCGCAGGTAGTGCTTCATATCAAAGGCGAGGAAGGAACTACCGTGCATCTCACCCTGGTTCGCGGCAACGAATACGTAGAGGTAGACGTGGAGCGTCGCAAGATTGAATCTCCTACCATCGAGTACAGTATGTTGGATGATGGAATGGGCTATGTGCAAATTGTAGAGTTTGACGATGTCACGGTTAATCAGTTTTCCGGAGCGATTACAGCACTTGAGAAAGAGAATGTAAAAGGATTGATACTCGACTTGCGCGGAAATCCCGGAGGTAATTTATACTCTGTAGTAGATATAGCGGATATGCTTTTGGATAAAGGCAAAATACTTTATACAGAGGATAAAAAAGGTCGTCAGGAAGTATATAATTCCGGAGATGGCACCATTATTGATGTACCTATGGTGGTTTTGGTAGATGGCAATTCTGCCAGTGCTTCTGAGGTGCTTAGCGGTGCATTAAAGGATCATGGCAAGGCCACTCTGGTAGGTACCACCACTTTTGGTAAAGGCATTGTACAGACCATCAGGACGCTTAGGGATGGTTCCGCTATTAAACTGACCATCAGTGCTTATTATACACCGGCAGGCACCAATATTCACGGCACAGGTATTGAGCCGGATGTGGTGGTGGAATTTGACGGTGAGGCATACCGGGCAGACGGTTATGATAATCAGCTGGAAAAGGCCAAGGAAGTACTTGGGGAAATGCTTCGGAATAATATAAACTGAGACTCAAAAAGAGGTGTTTTTATAAGGACAGAACTATTGTCAATTATTCATTTTTTACAATAGTTCTGTCTTGTTTTTGTGCAAAACGCAAATTGTCTGATAAAATAAAAATTAATTAAAAAAATTTTGAAAAAGGTATTGACAAATGCGAAATGTTTGATATAATGAAATTACAAAAAACAAAAGAGTTCACAACAAAATCTAAAGAAAGAGGTACAAACCACCAAGAACTTAAACGAAAATTCATAATATTAAAGAAAGCGAGGTACGGTCCAATCAAAACTTAATTTAAAACTCATAATCTAGAAGAAGCGAGGTACAAACCACCAGAAACATAAATTAAAAAATTGAATTTCAAAGTTTATAGTAAAAACTAAAAGCCAAAGGCAAAATTGAAAGCTGAAGGCAAAAAAGAAAACCAAAGTCAAAAAATAAAAAGAGGTTTTAGCCTGACGAGAAAGGGTTAGGATTTCAAAGAAGCCGGAATAAGACAATAGCGAAGAAGAAGCTCAGGTAAAAGGGCAAAGGAAAAGACAGAGGTTCAAAAGAACAGGATTATTCATAAATTGTTTAAACGCTTTGCAAAAACTTCTGAAAGAGACAAAGCCTACATGAAATAAGAAATGATTATTATGAAAAGATTCCAGAAAGGAATAATCCTAAAGATAAAATTTAATATAGATTGACAAATAGCAAAACAAATAAAACACAAAGAAAGAATGAGGAAGGTCCAATGGACAGCATAGTTTAATAGCGGATATCTAAGTTAGAAAATTTAGATATCCGCTTTTTAGTGCGCTGGTTTATTAAATTTCAAGGGGCTTAAAAAGTCCCTTATTTTTTAGAATTATCCTTGCATAAGTCCCTCATTTTTTGCATAGTTAGAAAAAGTGCAACATATGAGTTGTTTTTCGTCAGAAAAAATGTATAATAAAAGCAAACTTATTTTTCAGAGGTTGATTATGTATATAATAGTAGGGCTGGGTAATCCCGGCAAGCAATACGAAAAGACCAGGCACAATATTGGCTTTGATGTCATAGATGCGCTGGCGGACAAATATAATATTTCTGTAATAGAGCGTAAGCACAAGGCGCTGATTGGTAAGGGCATAGTGGCTGGACAGAAGGTACTTCTGGTTAAGCCTTTGACGTTTATGAACCTGAGTGGTGAAAGCGTGCGTGAGGTGTTAGACTATTACAAGGTGAACGAGGAAGAAGAGCTGATTGTGGTTTATGATGATATTTCTCTGGTGCCGGGCGGTCTTCGCATACGCGGTAAAGGCAGTGCAGGGGGACACAATGGCATTAAGAATATCTTGCAGCATCTGGGACATGATGTATTTAAGCGTGTGAAGGTAGGCGTTGGCGAGAAGCCCAAGGGCTGGGATTTAGTGGATCATGTACTGGGGCGGTTTACCACGGAGGAGCGAAAGGCCGTGGACGAGGCTGTACAGGTGGCTGTGGAGGCCGTGGAGCTACTTATGACCTCAGGGCTGGACGAGGCCATGAACAAGTGTAACCGTTCGGGGAAATGACAGGGTTCAGCTATAGGCTCGATTTGACTGCTTATGGCAGAGCTGGAGGTATAAATGCAGGCATTATTGACACCGCTATATGAGTTGGCGGAATATGGACAAATTAAAAAGGAATTGCGAAAGGGCGGCGGTACGGTATCCGTTTCCGGCTGTGTGGACGCGCAGAAATGGCATATGGCATATGGACTTAGCGATGATTATAAGTTTAAAATCATCGCTACTTTTAGCGAGCTTCATGTCAGGGATATTTATGAGCAATTTCGTGCTTATGACAGAAATACGTACGTGTATCCGGCCAAGGATTTGATTTTTTATCAGGCAGATATTCATGGCAATCAGCAGACCAAGGAGCGCATTCGTGTACTAAAGCGTTTGCTTCAGAAAAAGCCTATCACGGTGGTAACTACCTTTGATGCCTTGATGGCACCGCAGATACCGCTGTCTGTTTATGAGGAGAGCATTCTGAACCTGAAAAAGGGCGCAGAGGTGGACTTGAAGAGGCTGGCCGAGATGTTAGTGGCGCTGGGTTATGAAAAGACATATCAGGTAGACAATCCGGGGCAGTTTGCGGTACGCGGTGATATTTTAGATGTTTTTGACTTGACAGAGGACAATCCGGTGCGTATGGAGCTTTGGGGGGATGAGATAGAGTCCATTCGAAGTTTTGACGTGGAGAGCCAGCGTTCTATAGAGACCTTGACCCAGGTGCAGATTTTTCCGGCAAGGGAAATGATACTTTCCGCAGAGCGTAAGGAGCAGGGCATGCAGGCTATTGAGGCAGAGGCCGAGAAGCAGTATGATTTGTTCCGAGCGCAGTTTAAGACGGAGGAAGCCCATCGGATTAAGCAGCAGGTGAAGGAGTTAAAAGAGGATTTATTTACCTTTCAGTCCATGACCAATCTGGATAGCTACCTGCACTATTTTTATCAAGAGACGGGAAGTCTCCTGGATTTTACGGAGTCGGACAAGAGTCTTTTGATTTTAGATGAGCCTGTCCGTATCAAGGAGCATGTGGATGCGGTGGAGCTGGAGTTTAAAGACAGCATGAGCAACCGTCTGGAAAAGGGCTATATTTTGCCGGGACAGACTGGGCTTTTGTATGCCAGTGAGGAGGTGGCGGCAGGGCTAAATAAGCGCCATGTGCTTGCTCTTTCCATGATGGAGGCCAAGTGTGCGCTGTTTCCTGTGAAGGAGCGTTTTGAAGTGGAGGCCAAGATGGTTTCTCCGTATAATCATAGTTTTGAAACGTTGGTAAAGGATTTAGCCAAGTACCGCAAGAATAAATATCGCATGGTGTTACTCAGTCCTTCCAGAACCAGGGCCAGACGTCTGGCAGAGAGCCTACGGGACAATGACATTCCGGCAGTCTTTAGTGAGGACCCTTTTAGAGAAGCTATTGTAGGTGAGGTGTTGTGTCTTGCGGGCAATGTGGCGAGGGGCTTTGAGTATCCGCTGCTTCATTTTGTGGTTATTGCGGAAAGCGATATATTTGGCGCCAAGAAGCGCAAAAAGAAAAAGAAATCAGGCTTTTCCGGCACCAAGATTCAGGACTTTGCAGAGCTTCATATCGGGGACTATGTGGTTCATGAGTTGTATGGTCTGGGACAGTATCAGGGTATCGAAAAGGTAGAAGTAGATCATATCATAAAGGATTATATCAAGCTGGCATATCGGGATAACGGCAATGTATATGTGCCCGCTACTGGGCTTCATATTTTGCAGAAGTATGGCTCTGCGGATGCTAAGGTGCCGAAGCTTAGTAAGCTTGGCAGTAAGGAGTGGTCTAGGACCAAGCAGAAGGTTCGCGCAGCAGTGGAGACGGTAGCAAAGGATTTGGTGGAGTTGTATGCCCACAGGCAGCAGGCTTCCGGCTATCAGTATGGACAGGATACCGTGTGGCAGCGGGAGTTTGAGGAAATGTTTGCTTATGAGGAGACACCGGATCAGCTTAGTGCTATTGAGGCTACCAAAAAGGATATGGAAAGCACCAAGATTATGGACAGACTGATTTGCGGCGACGTAGGCTATGGTAAGACAGAGGTGGCCATTCGTGCAGCCTTTAAGGCGGTACAGGAGGGCAAACAGGTGGTGTATCTGGTACCTACCACTATTTTGGCTCAGCAGCATTATAATACCTTTGTGCAGCGTATGAAGGATTATCCGGTGCGTATAGATTTGATGTGCCGTTTTCGTACCCCTTCTGAGCAGAAACGTACCCTGGCCGATTTAAAGAAGGGCTTTGTAGATATTGTAATCGGTACCCACAGAGTGTTGTCCAAGGACATGGAGTTTAAGGATTTGGGACTTCTTATTATCGACGAGGAGCAGCGCTTTGGTGTAGGGGATAAGGAGAAGATTAAAAAGCTCAAGGAAAATGTGGACGTCCTGACCTTGACTGCCACCCCTATTCCGCGTACACTTCACATGAGTCTGATTGGTGTCCGTGATATGAGTCTTTTAGAGGAGGCACCTCAGGACAGACTTCCGATTCAGACCTATGTTATGGAGTACAACGATGAAATGGTGCGAGAGGCCATTGTCCGTGAGCTGACCCGTGGCGGGCAGGTGTATTATGTATACAATCGTGTCAATGACATTGACCAGGTAGCGCTGCAGGTGCAGCAGCTGGTGCCGGAGGCTACGGTAAGCTTTGCCCACGGCCAGATGAAGGAGCATGAGCTGGAGCGCATTATGTTTGATTTTGTCAATGGAGATATCGATGTGCTGGTATCTACTACCATTATTGAGACGGGCATGGATATTTCCAATGCCAATACCATGATTATTCATGATGCGGACAGTCTGGGCCTGAGTCAGCTGTATCAGTTGCGTGGACGTGTAGGACGTTCCAACCGTACCGCTTATGCGTTTATGATGTATAAGCGTGGTAAATTATTAAAAGAAGTAGCGGAAAAGCGTCTGCAGGCTATTAAGGAATTTACAGACTTAGGCAGTGGCTTTAAGATTGCCATGCGAGATTTGGAAATCCGTGGTGCAGGTAATCTGCTTGGGAAGGCACAGCATGGTCACATGGAAGCTGTTGGCTACGATATGTACTGTAAAATGTTAAATGAGGCGGTCATGACTGCCCAAGGCAAGAAGGTGGCTGTAGACTTTGACACGAAGGTGGATGTCAGTGCGGATGCTTTCATCCCTGCAGAATATATTTTAAATGAAGTGCAGAAGCTGGACATTTACAAGCGCATTGCAGGGGTGGAGAGCCTTGCTGAAAAAGAAGACATGGTGCAGGAGCTTCAGGATCGTTTTGGCGCAGTGCCGGTGCCGGTAGATAATTTGCTGCGCATTAACCTTCTTCGTATCAGGGCACACCGCATGTTTATGACGGATATACGTAGTGTGAAGGACAGAATACAATTTGTTATCCGGCCGGATGCCCGTATTAATCCGGATGCGATACCGGCCTTTGTAAAGTCTTTTAAGGGAAGTATGAATTTCACGCCTATGGGAATGCCTACCTTTACTTACCGATGTGTCTTGACCGGCATGGTGGAGAAGGATGCCCAGATTATTCTTAGAGCCTGTGAAGAAGTATTGGAGCGCATGGAGCAGAAAATATATATTCAGGGAGAAATGTAGGGACAGGTGAACGACATAATTCAAAGCCAATGAGTGCGAGGCCCCATTGGCTTTGAATTGCTATGTATCCGGAAATAAATCCTTGTATGCTTTACCTTGCAAAATCTTGGCAAGCTTAATGCGGCTGTTGTACAGCTCTTTGCGGACAAAGTTATGTGATACACCAACTAAGGCTGCAATCCTTTTAGAGGTCAACATGTATCCATAGTAAAGGCCTAATATTTCTCGGTCAATTTTAGGTAATTTCATGACAGCCTGGGTAATCATGGTTCCCTCGTATTTATCCTCTAACTGTGAAAGTACATCCGGGACGGTGCCCAGCATATGCACTTCCTCTGAAAGGTCGTTTTTGGCTAAAGGCGCAATTCTCTGATTAACTCTCCAAATATTTAGTGCCTCATTGGTGACAATCGTGTTTGTGATACGTACTAATTCTTCATAAGGCTTGTTAGAGTAGCGCGGTGCTCTTTCTGTCAGTCTTAGGAAGCTTTGTTGAAGGGCGTCCTCAGCGTCCGTTTCGTTTTTTAAAATTTCTTTCGCAATATAAAAGAGCTTGTCGCGTTCCTTGGAATATAATTGTTCAATGAAATCATTTGGGGGTGGTGTTTCTGTTTGGGTTAATAGTATCATCATAATTAATCCTCGTGGTACTTTAATCTTACAAATTCCCCTCTACTTATATAACGGAGAAGTTTGCAATTTGTTCCAAAAAAATCAAAAAAACATACTTAAATTTAAGGTATATTTTTACGAAAGGCAATTAACACAATTATTAACAAAAAATTAATATAGTTTTTCTTTCTTTTCATGGCAGAATCTAGTAAAATATACTTATGGAAATTCTTTTTGAATATTTCCAAGGATATGCATTCAGATGAAAGGAAGCAATATGAACAATCAAGAGATAGAGTTTCAATTAGATGCGGTACGTATTGAAGCCTTAAAAAAGGCAAAGCCGTTTGTGGAGCTGATGATGTATAACCGTTGTGCTATTAGAGAGATAGAGACGAAGCTTCGTGTGTTGGATGAGGAATTTTCCATACGGGCAGACAGAAATCCTATTCAGACAATTAAGTCTCGTATCAAGAGTCCTGTCAGTATTATTGAGAAGCTTGAAAGAAGAGGATTTGCGGTTACTGTAGAAAATATGAAGGAGCAATTGACGGATATTGCAGGTATACGTGTTATATGTTCCTTTGTAGAAGATATTTACAAGCTTGCTGAGCTTTTACTTAGTCAGGATGACATTATTTTAGTTGAAATTAAGGATTATATCAAAAATCCAAAGCCGAATGGATACCGGAGTCTGCACCTGATTCTGGATATTCCTATTTTTCTCTCCAATGAGAAAAAACATATGCGTGTAGAGGTGCAGTTCCGTACGATTGCCATGGATTTTTGGGCAAGCCTGGAGCATCAGTTGAAATACAAAAAGAAGATTGACAATCCGGAGCAAATAGCCACGGAGCTAAAGAAATGTGCAGATGTTATTGCTGAGGTAGACATGCGCATGCAGGATATTCGCTATATGATAGACGAAGTGCAGCAGGGGCATGAGGAAGAATAGAGGAGGTATACCCCATTGAAACAATCAGGTGAAGATTATTTGGAAAGCGTGCTGAGGATAGGCAGGGAGAAGGGTAATGTCAGAAGTATTGATATTGCAAGAGACTTGGGAGTGTCCAAGCCAAGCGTCAGTGTTGCAGTACATAATTTGCAGGAAAAAGGCTACCTGCTCATAAATGGTCATGATATTACATTGACCGGCACAGGCCGCAAGGTGGCAGAGCGTGTCATGGAACGCCATGAGCTGTTTTATAATTTCCTGACAGGTCTGGGCGTGGATGCCAAGGTTGCAGAGGATGATGCCTGCAACATGGAGCATGCGTTGAGCGATGAGAGCTTTCAGGCGATTAAGGTGTTCTTGGAGAAGAATCCCGTAAAGTAATTTGTCTTCTTATCCCCGTTGCTACCAAATACGCAGCAATAACGCACAGTATATCCTTTGGTAAGTAAGGCAGTGATACTATCAAAAAGGCTGTCTTCACAGAATGAGCAGTGAGAAAAGCATATTGCAGGGTGCCCAGTGCATGACATATCAATAATCCGGTGCTTCCACAGGCAATTGCCATGGAGGCACTTTTGCGTTTACGGGCCCACTTTATGCCCAGTCCGCACATGGGAGCGTATATTAAGTGGCCCCACAAAAAGCCTCCCGTCATTCCAAACAGGTGCCCCGGGCCACCTCTGAAATTGGTAAATACCGGCAGACCGACGGCACCGATTAATAGATACAGCAGAATGCTGTAAAAGGACTGTCTGGGAAGCAGTATGTAACCTACCAGTGCTACAGCAAAGGTCTGCAGGGTCATGGGTATACCAGTCGGAGAAGGGATAGCCAGTTGGGTCAGGATGGCGATAATGGCTGTAGTCAGAGCGATCATGACGTAGGTTCCGGTGGTGTTTTTTCTTTTGATTTTATGTGTGTTGCGTTCACCTGGCTTTGGTATCATGAGACAAATTCCTTTTCTTTGGGGCTTTTGGTATGTATATGCTTATATTATGAAGCTAATTGTACTAAGTATAAAAGCTTTAAAACTATGTGTCAACAGTAAAAATTGCCAGGTAAAAATTACAACAGATACTTGCATTCTGCAGGTGTATACAGTACAATACATTTAAATAATCCCACAAGAAAGGTAGGAATTGTAATGGCAAATATTTATAAAAGTGCAATAGAATTAATTGGAGGCACTCCGCTTTTGGAGGCCGTTCATTTAGAGGAAAAACTGGGACTTCAGGCCAAGCTTCTTTTAAAGCTGGAATATTTAAATCCGGCAGGCAGTGTGAAGGACAGGGCAGCGAAGTATATGATTGAGGCAGCTGAAGCACAGGGCCTGTTGAAAGAGGGCAGTGTAATTATCGAGCCCACCAGTGGAAATACCGGTATCGGATTGGCAAGCATTGCCACAGTAAAGGGGTATCGCATGATTTTGACGATGCCCGACACCATGAGCGTGGAGCGTATTAACATTTTAAAGGCCTATGGTGCAGAGGTGGTATTAACACCCGGTGCTTTGGGCATGCAGGGAGCTGTGGCAAAAGCAGAGGAGTTGGCAAGGGAATTGCCGAATAGCTTTATTCCGGGACAGTTTGATAATCAGGCCAATGCACAGGCACACAGAGAAACCACCGGTCCGGAAATCTGGCAGGATACAGAGGGAACTGTAGATATTTTTGTGGCAGGTGTAGGTACCGGTGGTACCATTACCGGCACCGGAGAATATTTAAAGAATCAGAATGATAAGATAAAGGTAGTGGCCGTAGAGCCTGCAGCTTCACCACTGTTGACCACGGGGCAGGCAGGTCCTCACAAAATCCAGGGTATTGGAGCTAATTTTGTGCCAAGCCTATTGAATACCGGCATATATGATGAAGTGATTCCGGTGGAGAATGAGGCTGCCTTTTCTATGGCGAAAATGCTGGGCAGAACAGAAGGTATTTTGGTAGGCATTTCCTCCGGTGCAGCTCTTGCAGCCGGGGTAGAACTGGCAAAAAGACCGGAGAACAAGGGCAAGCATATCGTAGTGTTATTGCCGGATAGCGGAGACAGATATTATTCTACACCATTGTTTATGGAGGCGTAGTGCTACGGGGGGTAAGCTGGGGGTTAGCATGCACCATGCATATTAAGGTACCATATGGGGTATAATGTGGTTAGACATTATACATGGGAGGGTATGTATGAAAGCACATGTAGATCCGGATAAATGTATCAGTTGCGGTTTTTGTGTAGGTGTATGCGGCAGCGTTTTCGAATTTAATGACAACGGCATATCAGAAGCTGTTGGCAAGGTTACGGAGGATAATGCAGAACTGGCACAGGAGGCAGCGGAAGGATGTCCAACCGATGCTATAATAGTGGAGTGAAGAAATTGATATAACATTTAACGTAAAACAGGCTGTTCATTTCGAGCAGCCTGTTTTACAGTTAAATTACAAATGTTTTACTTTTGCTGTTCTAATGAACTGCAGGCCAACTGGAGCACGAGCTTATCGGCCAAACGCTCCAGCTGCCGGTAGGATACACGAGAATGAGCGTATGCCTCGAGTAGCTTTGCAAAGCAGTTATAAACAGCATCCTCTGCGGCACTCTCATCCTGCAAGATGTGAAAGGCCAGATAATACAGTCGGTGTTTTCTGTTTTCATAAAGTGTTTGAATAAGTTTTAAGCTTGTTTCCTTGTTCGTTACATGCATAATCATGTCCGTCCTTTCTCTTTTGATTTAAACGTCTTCCCTCTTACACTTATATAACGGACAAGAAAGTATTTTGTTCTATAAATCAGCAGAAAAAGTCACGAAAGTTTCATGTAATAAAATACCCAAGTGGGGAGGGGGTATTGATTATGGGTATTGCAGATAACGTTTGGTTGATGTATAATTATTCTAGCAAAATGTAACAAGGATTTCCGTGTGGAGCAGAGGTAATGATTACAAAAGCATTATATCAGGAATTACAAAAGATTACCGAGGAAGAGCGTGCGCTTCTTTCCGGCGACAAGTCCATTCAAAAGGATTTATATATGGCCGGTGATTCGGATGTTATTGATGCGGCCAGGCTTTTAGACAAGGGGAAGCTTATTCAAGTGCGGCCTCATACCCGTTTTGTGCATTTTCCAAAGCATAGTCATAATTATATTGAAGTGATTTACATGTGTTCCGGCAGTACGCGACATCTGATTGATGGTGTGGAAATTGTGCTGAAGGAAGGCGAGCTTCTGTTTTTAAATCAAAATGCGATGCAGGAAATATATCCCGCTAGAGAAAATGACATTGCTGTCAATTTTATAGTTTTGCCGGAATTTTTTGACTATGGCCTGAAGCTGATGGGGAATGAGGAGAATTTGCTCAGAGAGTTTGTAATCAATTGTCTGACCGGCAAGAACGATGCTGTGGGTTATATGCATTTTAAGGTGGCTGATGTGTTGCCTGTTCAAAATCTGGTGGAAAATTTAATCTGGTCTATCTGGCACAAACAACCGAACAAACGCAGCATGAATCAGGTGACCATGGGGTTACTGTTTTTGCAGCTGTTAAACCATATGGACCGCATGGAGGCCAGTGCAGAGAATTCCAGTGAGAAGCTGGTTATTGATGTGCTGGGCTACATAGAGGAGCATTACAGGGACGGGGAGCTGACGCAGCTGGCAAAGCTTCTGAATTATGATGCTTATTGGCTGTCCAAGGAAATAAAAAAACGTACAGGTAAAAATTATACGGAGCTGGTACAGGCAAGAAGATTGAACCAGGCCGTGTATTTGCTGGAAAATACCAATATGTCAGTGCTGGATATCGGACTGGCGGTTGGCTATGATAATCAAAGTTATTTTCATCGTATATTTCAGAAGAGATTTGGGGTGACGCCAAAGAAGTATAGGGATGTCAATGGCAAATAAGGACACTTTTTTTCACAAAAGGTGTCCTTTTTTTGTGCCCGCATTTTTGATATTATTATAATAAGATATTATGGCATAATATAAGGAGGGAGTCATGAACAAATATTATTTAGCGGTAGATATTGGTGCATCCAGCGGCAGGCATATCTTGGCCTGGGTGGAGGACGGACAGATATATATGGAGGAAATCCACCGTTTTTCCAATGGGATGCAGAGGAAGGATGGTCATCTTTGCTGGGATTATGAGAAGCTTTTTGGTGACATTGTAGCAGGTCTTAAAAAGTGTAAGGAGCTGGGCAAGGTTCCGGTAAGTATGGGTATTGATACCTGGGGCGTTGACTATGTGCTTTTAGATGCTGAGGGTCAGGTGCTCGGTAATACATATGGCTACAGAGACAGCCGCACCAACGGCATGGATGAAGTGGTGAGCCGCATTATTTCACCGGAGGATTTATATACCCGTACCGGTATTCAAAAGCAGATGTTCAATACCATTTATCAGTTAATGGCTGTGAAGATGCAGGAACCACAGTTGTTGGATGCTGCGGATAAGCTTTTGATGGTGCCGGATTATTTGAATTATTTGCTGACAGGTGTGGCAAAGAGCGAGTATACAGAGGCTACCACAGGACAGCTAGTTAATCCGGATACCAAGGACTGGGATTATAAATTGATTGATATGTTGGGGATTAAGAAGGAGATGTTTGTGCCGCTATCCACAGCAGGTACCAGAGTAGGTGGTCTGAAGCCGGAACTGGCTGAGGAAGTAGGCTTTGATTTGGATGTGCTGCAGATTGCATCGCATGACACAGCCTCAGCGGTAATGGCAGTGCCTAGCATGGGTAAGGAAACGGTTTATATCAGCTCCGGCACCTGGTCTTTGATGGGTGTGGAGAATATGGAGGCTATCTGTACGGAAGCAAGTCGTCAGGCTAATCTGACCAATGAGGGCGGTTATGAGTATCGTTATCGTTTCCTTAAGAATATTATGGGCTTATGGATGATTCAGTCTGTTCGTCATGAATATGAGGATAAGTATTCTTTCGCAGAGCTTTGTGCCATGGCGGAGGCAGTAAAGGACTTCCCATCCAGAGTGGATGTAAATGATGACTGTTTCTTTGCACCGGACAGCATGATTGGTGCCATCAAGGAGTATTGCGAGAAATCAGGACAGCCTGTTCCACAGACACCGGGCGAGGTTTCCACAGTAGTATACCAGAGTCTGGCTGACAGTTACGGACAGACTGTGCAGGAGATTCAGGCAATTACCGGTAAGGACTATGAGGCTATTAATATTGTAGGCGGTGGTGCCAATGCTGATTACCTGAGCCAGCTGACTGCAAACAGTACCGGCAAAACGGTTTATGCAGGTCCTACAGAGGCCACTGCTATTGGTAACTTAGTAGCACAGATGTTAAAGTCTGGCGAGTATGAGAGCCTGGAGGAAGCACGCAAGGGTATTTTCAAGTCCTTTGCGGTAAAGACCTTTCAGCCAACTAATCAATAATAAAACGTCCCGCTGAGGGCATGTATTATAAAGGAGAATCACAATGAAACGTTACCAAGAAGCAAAGAAAATCTATGCAGCATTGGGCGTTGATACAGATGCAGCCATTGCAAAATTAAAAGAAATTCCGGTATCCCTTCATTGCTGGCAGGGAGATGATGTTATCGGTTTTGACCATGATGGTCCTTTGACCGGTGGTATTCAGACTACGGGTAACTATCCCGGAAAGGCTACCACACCAGAGCAGTTATTACAGGATATGGATAAGGCTATGAGTCTGATGCCTGGTAAGAAGAAATTAAACGTACACGCTTGCTATGCTATTTTTGAGGAAGGCGAGTTTGTGGACAGAGATAAGTTAGAACCAAAGCACTTTGCAAAGTGGGTAGAGTTTGCTAAGGAAAGAAACATGGGTATTGATTTTAACCCTACTTTCTTTTCTCATGATAAGGTAAAGGATGGTCTGACTTTATCCAGCCCTGATGAAGAAACCAGAAAGTTCTGGATTGAGCACGGAAAGGTTTGTATTCGTATTTCTGAATATTTTGCGAAGGAAACAGGTATTCCATGTGTTATGAACATCTGGACAGGTGACGGTTTCAAGGATATTCCGGCGGACAGAATGGGTCCTAGAGTTCGTTATAAAGAATCTATCGAAGAAATTCTGGCAGAGCCGTTTGATAAGAATTTGGTTAAGCCTTGTGTAGAAAGCAAGGTGTTCGGTATTGGTGTGGAGGCTTACACAGTAGGCAGTGCAGAGTTTTCTTTAAGTTTTGCTGCTATGCATGAGGGTTGTCTGCCACTGATGGATAATGGACATTATCATCCGACAGAGGTGGTTTCCGACAAAATTCCTGCGCTTTTGGCTTTCTTCCCGGAGATTGCTTTACATATTACCAGACCAATTCGTTGGGACAGCGACCACGTAGTTCTTTTCGATGATGAGACCAAGGAAATGGCAAAAGAAATCGTTCGCAACAATGGTCTAGACAGAGTGTATATGGCACTTGACTACTTTGATGCAAGCATTAACCGTATTTCTGCATGGACCGTTGGTTTCCGCAGCTGGCAGAAGGCACTTCTCAGTGCACTTTGTGCACCAAATGCTATGCTTAAGGAGCTTCAGGATGCAAACCGTATGACCGAGCTTATGGTAATGCAGGAAGAAATCAAGACCCTGCCATTCGGAGATATCTGGAACGAATACTGTGCACAGTGCGGCGTAGAAGCAGGACCGGAATGGTTTAAGGAAATCGAAAAATATGAACAGGAAGTACTGTTGAAGAGATAATTTCAATAAAATGAGTGTAAAAGCCGTCATACTGCCTAGGTGTGGCGGCTTTTTTCACAAAAACCCACACAAAACCATATTGACAAACCACACAAACAGTCATATAATGAATTTATAAATGTGGGTTGTTGTTGTTTTTTAGACACCAGAAAGCAAACATTTTCATAAATATAAACTTAAACTAGGAGGAATTGTCCATGATTAACGAAATGGAAATCAAGAAACAAATTTGTGAAATTGGCAGAAGAATTTACAACCGTAACATGGTTGCAGCTAATGATGGAAATATTTCCGTAAAGCTGAACGACAATGAATTCCTTTGCACACCAACAGGCGTATCCAAGGGCTTTATGACACCGGAATACATCTGTAAGGTAGATGCTAAGGGTAATGTGATTCAGGCAAATAAGGGCTTCAAGCCATCTTCTGAAATCAAGATGCATATGCGTGTATACGAGAAGCGCCCTGATGTAGGTGCTGTAGTACATGCTCATCCTACTTTTGCAACATCTTTTGCAATTGCAGGTATTCCTTTAACACAGCCGATTATGCCGGAAGCAGTTATTTCCTTAGGTTGCGTACCGATCGCAGAGTACGGTACACCTTCTACTATGGAAATTCCTGATAACTTAGAGAAGTATCTTCCATACTTTGATGCGGTACTGCTTGAGAACCATGGTGCATTAACCTGGAGCACAGACTTAATGGCAGCATATCACAAGATGGAAAGCTTAGAGTTCTATGCAGAGCTTCTGTACAAGTCCAAAATGCTTGGCGGTCCTAAGGAATTCGATAAGGAAAATATCAAGAAGCTTTACGAAATCCGTCGTAAGTTTGGTATGCCTGGTAAGCATCCTGCAAATGTTTGCTTGAACAAGGGTACAACAAACTGCCATAACTGTGGCGGCAGCTGCGGTAGCCACGCTGATTACAGCAAGTTCCCTGGTTATGAATATAACTTTGGTTGTGACTGTGGCGGCGAAGGTAAGGTAGATGAGGCTGCTATTGCTGAAATCGTAAAGAATGTAATTGCTAACATGAAATAAATATCCTGTTTCAGGAAAGGCAAGGTGATTCCTATGGAAATACATAACATGGAAAGCATTGTCCGTGAAGTTTTAAAACAGGTGAAGGCAGCTCCTTCCATGAACCTGAAGCTTGCCAAAGAGCTGATGGAAAGGGTGGAGGCAGAAGCTGCACGTATAGGTGTAAAGGCAGTCATAGCAGTATCTGATGCATCCGGCAGGCCGGTTGCAGTGCATTGCATGGATGGTGCGTACATAGGCAGTTATGATATCGCTGTCAATAAGACCTATACTGCGGTAGCTTTTCAAATGTCAACCGCAAAGCTTGCCGAGCTTGCGGCACCGGGTGGTTCCCTGTATGGTATTCAGCATACCAATCAGGGCAAAATCGTAATCTTTGGCGGAGGCGAGCCTCTATTTGTAGATGACGTAATGATCGGTGCAATTGGTGTCAGCGGAGGTACTGCAGAGCAGGATATCTATCTTGGCACTTTCGGTAAAAATTTATTAAAGGAAGTGATAGCTTGGAAATGACAGAAAGCCAGATTAAAAGTATTGTCGGTGAAGTCATGGCAAAGATGCAGCTGCAGGGCAGTGTGTCCGGTATGCATGGTGTGTATGCTGATATGAATACCGCAATTGAAAAGGCAAAAGAAGCACAAAAAGTGGTACGTATGATGTCCATGGATCAGCGTGAAAAAATTATTTCCAATATACGTACTAAAATTAAAGAAAATGCAGAAACATTTGCCCGCATGGGCGTAAATGAGACCGGCATGGGTAATGTGGGTGACAAGATTTTGAAGCACCTCTTAGTAGCAGAGAAAACACCCGGTACAGAAGACATTACCACTACTGCATGGTCCGGTGACAGAGGACTTACTTTGGTAGAGAGAGGACCTTTTGGTGTTATCGGCGCCATTACTCCTTGTACCAATCCTAGTGAGACCGTTCTCTGTAACACCATGGGTATGCTTGCAGGTGGCAATACCGTAGTATTCAGTCCACATCCGCAGGCAGTAAAGACATCTATTTTCGCAGTAAATCTGTTGAACGAGGCTTCTTTGGAAGCGGGCGGTCCGGATAACATTGCATGTACCGTAGAAAAGCCAACCTTGGACTCCAGTGCAGTCATGATGAAGCACAAGGATATTCCGTTACTGGTAGCTACCGGTGGTCCGGGTGTAGTAACAGCCGTATTGTCCAGCGGTAAGCGTGGTATCGGTGCAGGTGCAGGTAATCCGCCGGCATTGGTTGATGAGACTGCTGATGTCAGAAAAGCAGCAGAGGACATCATAAACGGATGTACCTTTGATAATAACCTGCCATGTATTGCAGAGAAGGAAGTAGTTGCAGTTGATGCAATTTGCGACCAGCTGATGAAGTACATGATTGAAGAGCAGGGTTGCTACCTGGCAAGCAAGGAAGTTCAGGACAAATTAGTAAAGACTGTTTTCAATGAAAAGGGTGCTTTAAATCGTAAGTGTGTAGGCAGAAGCGCCAAGGTATTGCTTGGCATGGTAGGTGTAGAGGCACCGGACAATATCCGTTGTATCATCTTTGAAGGTCCAAAGGAGCATCCGCTTATTGCAGAAGAGCTGATGATGCCGATCCTTGGTATTGTAAGGGCTAAGGACTTTAAGGAAGCTGTAGCAGACGCTGTTTGGTTAGAGCATGGCAACCGCCACTCTGCACATATTCATTCCAAGAATGTAGACAGAATTACCGAGTATGCCAGAGCAATGGATACGGCAATCTTAGTAAAGAACGGTCCGTCCTATGCAGCACTTGGTTTTGGCGGAGAAGGTTATCCAACCTTTACCATTGCCAGCCGTACAGGTGAGGGTCTGACCAGTGCTTCCACATTTACAAAGAGCAGACGCTGTACGATGTCAGACAGTCTGTGTATCAGATAGACAGGAGGAAAATATAATGGATATGAATAGTTCTCAGGTTGAAGCTATTGTAAAGCAGGTATTAAGCCAGTTAAGCGGTTCTGCTCCTGCAGCGAACGTAGTAGCTTCCAAAGGCAGTCTGGAGATTCCTAAGACAGCACATGTTGCTATGCTTACCGCTCTTGAAACTGTAGAAATTAAGGAATACCCAATGCCGGAGGTTGGCGATGACGACATCCTCGTTAAGGTTGAGGGCTGTGGTATCTGTGGTACAGATGCTCACGAATACAAGCGCGACCCATTTGGTCTTATCCCTGTAGCTTTAGGACATGAAGGTACCGGTGAAATCGTAAAGATGGGTAAGAATGTCAAAAAGGACAGCGCAGGCAAGGATGTTAAGGTTGGTGACAAGATTGTTACCTGTATGATTTTCAAGGATGACCCGGACATCACCATGTTTGACTTAAATAAGCAGAACGTTGGTAACGGTGCGGAAGTATACGGTCTGGTTCCAGATGATGATATTCATCTTAACGGCTGGTTTGCAGATTACATCCTGATTAGCCGTAAGGGTTCCACATTCTTTAACGTAAGTGATTTGGATTTGGATTCCCGTATCTTAATCGAGCCATGTGCCGTTTTAATCCACGCAGTAGAGCGTGCAAAGACCACAGGCATCTTAAGATTTAACAGCCGCGTTGTAGTACAGGGCTGTGGACCGATCGGTTTGATTTGTATTGCTATTTTACATACTATGGGTATCGGCAACATTATTGCAGTTGATGGTAATGAAGGCCGTCTCGAGTTTGCAAAGAGACTTGGCGCAAGCGATAGTGTAAACTTTAAGGATTACAAGGGTGCAGAGGAAATGGCAAAGGGCATTTATGACAAGTTTGAAGGTCATCTTGCAGACTTTGCATTCCAGTGTACAGGTTCTCCTGTAGGTCACTCAAATATTTACAAGTTTATCCGTCAGGGCGGCGGTCTGTGCGAGCTTGGTTTCTTCATCAATGGCGGTGATGCAACCATCAACCCTCACTTTGACATCTGCTCTAAGGAAATCACAACCGTAGGAAGCTGGGTATACACACTTCGTGATTATGCAACTACCTTTGAGTTCTTAAAGAGTGCAAAGGCAATCGGTCTTCCTATGAGCGAGCTGATTACTGACAGATATCCGTTAAGCGAGATTAACGAAGCATACAAGAAGAATCTTGCAATGACCGGACTTAAGGTTGCAGTTTTCATGGATTAATCGGAAAGTGTTACTTTAAGAGAGGAAAGCTGATATGGATGAAAGAGCAGTAGGTATCCTGGAGGTCTACGGAGTTGTTTGTGCATTCATGGCAGCAGACGCAGGCTGTAAGGCAGCCAATGTTACATTGGAGCCTTTTGACAAGAACAAGCCTGCAAATGCAGAAACCTTGAAGGTACCGCTTTTGGTAACCATAAAGTTCCGCGGCAGCGTAGAGGATGTAACCGCAGCTGTAGAAGCCGGAATTGAAATGGCAAAGAGGACAACAGGGGTTGTACAAAGTCATATAATCCCAAGACCAACCAGTGACACATTAAAAATGTTAAACATTTGTGGATTTGACACAAATTAAAAATTAAAGTATATTATATTAAGAGTTTTTATAAGAAAGAGAGGCTATTAAAATGGCAAAAGAAGCATTAGGAATGGTAGAAACAAGAGGACTTACAGCAGCAATTGACGCTGCAGATGCAATGACAAAGTCTGCTGAGGTTACTTTAGTAGGTACTGAGAAGATTGGTTCCGGTTTGGTAACAGTTATGGTACGTGGTGATGTAGGCGCTGTGAAGGCAGCTGTAGAATCCGGTGCGGCAGCAGCAAGCCGTCTTGGTGAATTGGTAGCTCAGCACGTTATTCCACGTCCACATGCAGACGTTGAGAAGATTCTTCCGGGATTCCCTGAGGCATAAGAACTATGGGTGGCTCATACGGACTGATTGAGGTTTCCGGTGTGGTTGCTGCAATGGATTCTTTAGATGCAATGTGTAAGGCGGCAGATGTAAAGCTGGTTACCTGGGAACGCAAAATGGGTGGCCGATTGGTTACTATTATTGTGGAAGGTACCGTGTCTGACGTAAAGGCAGCAGTGGAAGCTGCTGCAGGCATTTGCAATGCAAATAATCATATTTTGGCGGCATCAGGTATTATTGCTGCTCCTGCTGAGGAGACACGCAAGCTGGTGGCAAAGAGCGCAAAGAGACTGCAGAAAAAGTAATATTGGGCAGTAAGGCCGCCTGCAGCAATAAAAAGCTGCAAATAAATCCGGAAACAGATAAAAATATCTGGAAATAACTGTAGAAATACAGTATAATAGCTGTGCAAGCAGCATAACAATTTATATTATCAAATTCTGGCACATAAGTAAGGAGGATAAAACTATGGCACAGGAAGCATTAGGAATGGTAGAAACAAGAGGACTTACAGCAGCTATCGAGGCAGCTGATACAATGTGTAAGGCAGCAAACGTTACTTTAGTAGGTACTGAGAAGATCGGTTCCGGTTTAGTAACCGTTATGGTACGTGGTGATGTAGGTGCAGTTAAGTCTGCAGTAGAAGCAGGCGCTATGAACGCTGAAAGACTTGGTGAGTTAGTAGCTCAGCACGTAATTCCACGTCCACACACAGATGTTGAAGGTATTCTTCCTGCTATCAAATAAGTATAGGTGACATACATATATATGTTGCTGGGGGCACCGTTTTCGGTGCTCCCGGTCAGCTGTACTTTTTATAGCTGACTATCAAATATTAGAAGGGTAACAGGTGAACAACATGGAAAGAAATGAATTGGAAGCCTTAACCAAGTTAGTATTATCCTGTATGCAGCAGGAAAAGGAAAAGGGCAATGGATTTTTGGTTCCTGTAGGTGTCAGCAACAGACACATTCATTTATCACAGGAGCATGTGGAGGCTTTGTTTGGTCCGGGATATCAGCTTACCAAGAAGAAGGAGCTGATGGGCGGACAGTTTGCCTGCAATGAATGCTGTACCATCGTAGGTTTAAAGCTGCGTGCAATCGAAAATGTCAGAGTGTTAGGTCCTGCCCGTAAGAGTACACAGGTAGAGATCAGCAGCACAGATGCCAGAAAGCTGGGCATCAATGTGCCAATCCGTGAATCAGGAGATGTAAAAGGCTCTGCCCCTATCGCGATTGTTGGTCCTAAGGGAGCTGTTTATTGTAACGAAGGCTGTATCGTAGCAGCCAGACATATTCACATGTCACCGGCTGATGCCGCTGCTTGCGGAGTAAATGACGGCGACTATGTAAGCGTAAAAGTAGAAAATGAGCGTGGTACTACCTTTAACAATGTTAAAATCCGTGTAGATGAAAGCTTTACGCTGGAAATGCACATTGACACAGATGAAGCCAATGCCAGTGAAATCAAGCAGGGTGACAAGGTAGTAGTCATTAAATAGAAGTTTAAACACAGTCAGAAACGAGTGATAGAAATGATTATTGGAAAAGTAATAGGAAGTATCGTTTCCACACGCAAGCAGGATAACCTGGTTGGTAACAAGTTCATGGTAATTGAGCCGATTAGTATGATGAACGGAGAGCATAACAGACTGGTAGCTATTGACAACATCGGTGCCGGAATCGGTGAGTATGTATTGGTAGCTCAGGGCAGCGCAGCACGTATTGGCTGCGGGTTGCCGGATTCTCCTATTGATGCCGCTATTGTAGGTATCATCGATGACATCGGGAAATTGGGGTAACAGGTTATGGAAATTGCTAATTTAAGCAAAATCTTAAAAGAGAATGGTATCGTAGGAGCAGGCGGAGCAGGTTTTCCTACCTACGGCAAGCTTTCCGACAAGGCTGATACCATTCTCATGAACTGTGCGGAATGCGAGCCATTGTTAAAGCTGCACAGACAGCTGTTAAAGGTTCATGCACATGAGATATTAAAAGCATTTGCCTTGCTTGCCGAAACGGTACAGGCAAAAGAAGCGATTATTGGAATTAAAGAAGAATATAAGAGCACCATTGAGGCACTGGAAGAGTATATGGACGAGTTCCCAATGATGCGTATACATAAATTACCGGGAGCATATCCAATGGGGGATGAAGTCATCCTTATTTATGAAGCTACAGGCAGAGTAGTGCGTCCCGGCGGTCTGCCGATTGAAAGCGGTGTGGCCGTATTTAACGTAGAGACCGTGTACAATATTTACCGGGCAGTCTGGGAAGGCAAGCCAGTTACAGAGAAGTACGTATCCGTAGTAGGTGAAGTGGCGAACCCGATTACCGTTCGTGTACCAATCGGTATGCGTATTCGTGATGTGGTAGCCATGGCCGGAGGTATCACTACCAAGAAGCCGGTGTACTTGTTGGGTGGTCCTATGATGGGAAGCTTTGGCAAGGATTATCAGCCTGTGACCAAGACTACCAACGCTATTATTGTATTGCCGGAGGATCATACGCTTGTTTACCGCAAGACCAATCGGTTTAAAACCGCGGTGGCACGGGCAGCGTCCAGCTGTTGTCAGTGTCAGACATGTACGGATCTTTGCCCTAGATTTGCGTTGGGTTACCCGATACAGCCTCATTTATTTATGAGGGCGGCAGCCAATCAGGATTTTCAGGATTTAGAACCATTCTTGGATACCATGTTCTGCAGCGCCTGCGGTTTATGTGAGTTATTTAGTTGTCCGCAGGGACTTTCTCCGCGTACTATGATTAACGAGTACAAAAACGGTCTCCGTAAGGCAAGTATTAAGCCTCCTGTAGTAGAGGCGGCACCGGTAAAGGCTTCTCGAGAATACCGCAGAGCCTGGGAGGGCAGACTGCTTGCAAGATTGGGCTTAGGAGAGTATGATAAGCCTGCAAAGCTGGATGATTCTTCCAGAAATGCAAAGGAAGTTAAAATTATGTTGTCTCAGCATATTGGTGCACCTGCAGCTACAGTGGTAAGCGTGGGAGATGCTGTGTCTGCCGGTGATGTGGTAGGTAAGGCAGCAGAGGGTCTGTCTGTAAATATTCATGCATCTATTTCAGGTGTTGTACAGGAAGTAACTAAGGATTATATTATCATTAAGTAGAGGATAGAACATGGCTAGAGCAATCGGAATGATTGAATTTAAGACAGTTTCAGCAGGTATTACTGCAGCAGATCAGATGGTAAAGACCTCTGAAGTGGAATTGTTAGAGGCGCAGACCGTATGTCCGGGCAAGTACATTGCCCTGATTGCCGGTGATTTAAGTGCGGTAAGAGCGGCTATAGACCGTGCAGAAAAAACCAGACCGGACGAATTAATCGGAAGCTTCGTGTTGGGCAATCCGGACGCATCCATTTTTCCTGCTATTTACGGTAGCAGCCAGATTGATGAAATTAATGCATTGGGCATTTTAGAGACTTATGACGCAGCATCTATTATTGTAGCAGCCGACATTGCAGCCAAGACTGCAATTGTCAAGCTCATTGAGCTGCGTATTGCAAAGGGTATGTGTGGCAAGTCCTACATGTTGATTACCGGTGAAGTGGCAGCCTGTGAGGCGGCTATTCAGAAGGCAAAGGTAAGTGTAGGTGAAAGGGGCATGTTTTTGGATTCTTCCGTTATTGCACGTCCTGACGCGCAGCTTTGTAAGTCTATTTTATAGTTTATAAGGAGCCGGTTATGTTAGCAGTAGAAAGAAGAAATCTGATACTGGAGAAGCTTCAAGACGAAAAACGTGTAGTAGTAGGTGAGTTGAGCGAGCAGTTTGATGTGTCTGAGGAAACCATCAGAAGAGACTTAGACAAATTAGAAAAAATGGGCTTGGCGACCAAGACATATGGTGGAGCCGTTTTAGTGGAAAATAGTAACACGGAAATGCCTTTCAGCGTCCGCAAAAAGAAAAATATGCGTGGAAAACGCATGATTGCAGAGATAGTTGCCGGAATGATTGCTGACGGCGACCATATTATTCTGGACCCAAGTACTACTACCGTAGCAATCGTGAATGCTATCAAAGACAAAAACCGACTTACAATCGTAACTAACTCCGTAGAAGTTCTGTTAGAGGTAGCGGAGGTACCGGGTTGGAATGTTATTTCCACCGGGGGCTCCATTTGGGAGAATTATCTGGTACTGGTAGGTCCGAAGGCAGTAGAAAGTATCAGTACTTTTAATGCTGACAAGGTCATAATGTCCTGTAAGGGAATCGATATGAATAAGGGCATTACCGATACCAATGAAATGTTTTCACAGGTTAAAAAGAGCATGCTTCGTTCAGCCGGTATGAGAATATTGGCTGTAGACCATACCAAATTCGACAAAGCAGCCTTTTCACAGATTTGTGAAATCAGAGATATTGACACGATAGTAACTGACATACGTCCATCCGATGCATGGATGGAATATTTTAGGGATAAAGGGATTGAATGTCTGTATGGAGAAGAAAACTAAAATCATAGCATTTGCAAACAATAAAGGCGGTAGTGGCAAAACCACTTCCTGTGCGAATATAGGTTACTCTTTGGCAACCATGGGAAGGAAGGTTCTTTTGATAGACGGAGATATGCAGCTGAATCTGTCCCTGTCCTTTTTTACAGAGGACCAAGTGTTGGAGCTGGCAGCCAGTGAACGCAATCTTTATCATGCCATCAAAAAGCAGGAGGACTTAAAGGAGTACATTATCCCTACTCCTTATGAAAATCTGGATCTCATACCCTCTTCCATGTTGATGAGTGGTATGGAGTACGAGCTTTTTACCAAATGGCAGAGGGAGTTTATTTTAAAAAACTGTCTGAAAAGTATTAAGGAATCTAATCTGTATGACTATATTCTGATAGATGCGCCTCCTACACTGGGTGGCTGGGTTATGAATATACTCTGCGCATCAAACTATGTGATCATGCCGGTAGAGGCCAGTCCGTGGGGATTGTTCGGTGTGGCCAACATGTTCGAATTTTTGGAGGATGTTCGCCGCATCAATGAGAATTTGGAGCTTTTGGGCATAGCTATTACCAAGGTAGACGCCCGTAAAAATTATTACAAGCAAACATGCGAAACCTTACGTTCCGCAGACAATGTACACGTTTTTCAGAATATTATCCGCGTGGACAGTGAAGTGGAGTGGGCTCAGGACGACAGTAAGCCTGTGCTGGTTCACAAAGCAAAGGCACGAAGCGCCGGAGAATATATGGAGCTTGCAAAGGAGATTGATAGCATATGGCAGTAGGAGCAGGAAGTATTAAAAGAGCATCAAAGGCAAATGCAGAAGCAACCACCAAGAAGGCAGTAATCGAAGAGGTACAGGTGGAGCCGAAGACTACAGTTGTGGAGGAGCAGTCCCAACCTGAAAAGGATGTGACCGCACCTGTAAAGGCGACGAAGACGACCACAACCAGAAAGCCAGCAGCAAAGAAGGCAGCAGTTGAGAAAACGACTGTAAAGAAGGAAAAGAAAGCACCGGCTGCAGAGCCGATAAAGCAAAAGAAAGGCAATGAAGCTTGTCGACTGACAGAAGAAATGCCGGTACATTTATTATAATGAAGTGAGGACGTCATTAATATGCTCTTTGCAGCATTTACAACTCTAGCTATTCATGGTATTATTTATCGTAAGAAATTCAAATAAATCTACCTTTGAGGTACGATAGCATGAACGATAAAAGGACAGGCAGGGACATCTCTGAAATTTTATCTTGGTTTAAAGGAGGGCGCTGCTTTAAAGGCGGCACCGGCCTACCGCATTGAGAAGCCGGTGGTATACTATGGTTCTTCTATTACACAGGGTGGCTGCGCCTCCAGACCGGGCAGCAGTTATTAAAGCATCCTGTCCAACAGGGGCATTGTGATTTGTATGAGTCACAATGCCCCTGTGTGAGGTGCTTTGCAATTTAACAGGTCCTTACACGTTAACAACAAGTTACGTTATGCATTAAAATTTCAATTTTTCATTAATTTTGTTAATTTGTTTCTGGGCTTTTTTGATGATTTTTTCATTATGATCAGCTTCTGCGAGCTCCAGCACTTCCTGCCAGTCTTCTAATTCATCAAGTAATATACCTTTATACTGCTCGTTAGTCATTCCCATTTCTTCCATCATCCTTTACTACCTCCCATTCAATACTTATACATTAGTATTGTACCAAATGGGGCGACTGGTGTAAAGACCTATTAAACTGTAAAATAATTGTACACCATATAAAAATGGAATGTGGACGATATATCGTCCAAAATGAAATTTTTTGTTTGCATTAGGTAAGTAAAGGAATAATAAATTTAATCATGCCTCTCATCCCAATTATCATAAATCTCACAGAACCTTGCGGCAAAGGATGGTTCCTCACCGGCCGCATATAAATGTGAAATATCGCCAAAGGAGGACATTCTAAAGTAGGCATAGCCCTGGCGTCTTTCCTCGGTAACGAGGGTGGTGACGCTGGATGGGGCAGCGCACATGCCGTGCCAAAGTATCATTGGAGATACATTGATTAGGTGGCTTAAGAGTACACATTCCAGTCCGAAATGGCAGAAAAGCACAATGGTATCGTTGTTTGCTTGTTTGGCACGATAGTAATCATTTTCACGCACGTAGCCATGGCAAGCGAGGAGCTTGTCAAGCTCGGAGGTTACCCAGTCATATTCTTCTTTGACGTGACCGGCCTTCATGACATCTGTGTCATACCATTTATTTTTATCAAAATAATCAGGAACAGCCGTCCAGTCTGCCGGCAGCCAGTCCCATGGAATTTTGTCTACGGCCTGGTCCGGACGAGGAATTTTACAATTGAACTCTCTGAGCCAGGTGCACTCCGTAGCTTCACGACCCATTTTTTGCAGGGTAAGGGAAGCAGTGTCCTTGGCCCTGCCTAAAGGTGAGGTATAAAAAGCTTTTATGTCTAATTTGGAAATACGCTCGGACAATAATCCGGCTTCCTTCCAGCCGGTAGGCGTGAGGGAGTCGATGGAATAGTCCGGGTCTGCATGTCTTATAATAATCAGTTTCATAAAAAGAATCCTTTGAAAATAAGTGTAATGAAATCAGTCTGCTCGAATGCATTAAGTGTTCATATAATAACATATTGTGCAGAATAAGTCAAAATAATTACAAAAGATGATAGTGTAATCCTTCGAGCCGGATTTTATGCACTATGCCTTTACATTTTCCTGAAAATTGGGTAAAATATACCTGAAAATTATTTTTACTAATTATGGTTATGAACGAAGCAAATGATATATCGAAAGGAACAATCATGAGGAAAAAATTATTAACATTAGGACTTGTAATAGGAAGCGTGCTGTTTGGGGGAATATGGAGCAGTCATGTGACAGCAGAGGCGGAGCCAAAGCGTGTAGATGTGATGTTTCTGCATGACACCCACTCACATTTGAATGAGTTTGCCACTGTGGAGAATGGTGAGTCTCGTGTCTTAGGCGGCTTTGCCAAGATTCAGACCTTGATTAATGAGAAAAAGGCCAAGAACCCGGATGCGTTACTGTTGGATGCCGGTGATTTCTCCATGGGCACACTGATTCAGGTGGTTTTTGAAGAGGAAGCTTCTGAAATCCGAATGTTGGGCGAGCTGGGTTTTGATGCCACAACCTTGGGAAATCATGAGTTTGATTATAAGGCGGCAGGGCTTGCCAATATGATGAACAACGCAGTAGCAAGTGGTGATGCGCTTCCGGCTATGGTGGTTTGTAATGTGGACTGGGAAGGCATGGAGGCCAAAGGGCTCACAGAGGACCAGGAGCTTTTGCAGGCTGCCTTCCGGAACTATGGTGTTGAGGAATATATTGTCGTAGAGAAGAATGGTGTGCAGATTGCCATCACCGGTGTGTTTGGTGAGGATTGTCTGGATTGTGTGCCGAACTGTCCTCTGGATTTTGAGAACCCGGTGGAAGCAGTGAAGGAAACCGTTGCAGCAATTCAGACCAAGGAAGAGGTAGATATGATTGTCTGCGTGTCTCACAGCGGCACCTGGGCAGATGAGGACAAGTCTGAGGATGAAATTCTGGCAAAAAGTGTGCCGGAGCTGGATTTGATTATCAGTGGTCACACCCATACCAAGCTGGAGGAGCCCATTGTTCATGGGGATACCTATATTGTTTCTGCAGCAGAGTACGGTAAATATTTGGGCAGCCTGACTATGACGCAAAAGAGTGGCGGTCGTTGGAACATGGACACCTACGAGCTTATTACCGTGGATACCTCTATTGAACCGGACGCTGCTACGCAGGCCAAGGTGGATGCGCTGATGGACATGGTGGACAGTAAATATCTGGAGCAATTTGGCTTTACCAAGGATCAGATTCTGGCTACCAATGATATTGCATTTGCGGATAGTTCTGATACCGGTGCATTGCATACGGAGGTAAATCTGGGCAGTATTATGGCAGATGCCTATACATATGCGGTGGAAAAGTTTGACACCAAGGATACCCATCCGGTAGATGTGGCAGTAGTGCCTGCAGGCACCATTCGTGATACCTATGCAAAGGGTCATATCACCACAGAAAATGTATTTAATTCCTTCTCTTTGGGAATTGGAGCCGATGGTATTCCGGGTTATCCGTTGATTAGTGTATATCTGACCGGTGCAGAGTTAAAAACAGTAGCGGAAATCGATGCCAGCATCTCTGATTTAATGACCACGGCCAGATTATATACGGATGGCTTATACTGGCATTATAATCCAAATCGTATGATTTTAAATAAGGTTACGGATGTATTTTTGATAAATGGCAGCGAGGAACGCGTGGAGCTAATGGACGACCAGCTATATCGTGTGGTCACTGACTTTTATTCTTCACAGATGTTGGGTGGTGTGACCGATATGTCTTATGGTCTCTTGTCTATTGTACCGAAGTTTGCAGACGGTACACCGATAACCAACTATGAAGACGCAGTGATTACCGCAGACGGTCAGGAGCTGAAGGCATGGGTTGCCATTGCAGAGTACATGACCTCCTTTGAGGATACAGACGGTGACGGCACGCCAAATGTACCGGCTAAGTATGGCACAGCGGAAGGTCGCAAGGTAGTAGAGGACAGCAAAAACCTCTGGGATTTGATGAAGAATCCAAATAAATTTTTCTTTATGATAATCGGAGTGATTTTGGTTGTTATACTGATTTTAGTTGTAATAATTTTACTGGTAAAGAAGCTTGTGATGGCTATTATAAAGAAAAGGTGCAGGAAACGCAGGTAGGTATACTACTTATGAAAATATATATATTACGTAAGGTACAAGTGGGATTCATTGTACTGGGGATGTTTGCTTTATGCACAGGCTGCAGTGTTCTGACGGATAGTTCCTCCGGAGAGAGCAGTACTGTGGGGATAGAGGCAGTAGCAGAGCCTGAGACAATATTGAATACAGAAGTTACAGAGGTTATAGAGACCACCGAGGAGTTTCAGGAATCCTTTGTAACGGTGGAGCTTTTGGCGGTAGGGGACAATCTGATACATGAAGGATTATACAAGACAGGCATGAAAGCTGACGGCGAGTGGAATTATGACCACGTGTATGCCAATGTACGGGATGAGGTGGAAGCAGCGGATTTGGCTATTATCAATCAGGAAACTATTTTTATTAACGACCGCAGCAAAATCAGTGCTTACCCCAGATTTGGTTCTCCACCGGAAATCGGAGATTCCCTGGTACGGACCGGGTTTGATGTGGTGCTACATGCCAGTAATCACACCGTAGACAAAGGGGCTGAGGGGGTCTGGGATACCCTGAATTTCTGGAAGGAGAAGCATCCGGAGATTACGGTGCTTGGCATTAACGAGAGTGAAGAGGACCAGGACAAAATTGATGTGGTAGAGTGTAAGGGCATTCGTTTTGCCATGCTCAATTACACCTATGGCCTAAATGGTCTCCCTATGCCCGCTGAGGAACCGTATCTGGTGAATTTGCTGGACAAGGAAAAGATGACCAGGGATATTGCTAAGGCAAAAGAGCTTGCCGATTTGGTGGTGGTATTTTTGCATGTAGGGAATGAATATGTGTATGAGCCAAGTGAACAGTCCAAGCAATGGGTGGACTTTCTTTTAGAGCAGGGTGTAGATATTGCTATTAATGCCCATCCACATGTATTGGAGCCTTATACCATGTTGACCGGCGAGGACGGTCATGAAATGCTGGTATATTATTCTGTGGGCAATTTTGTCTCTACCCAGGACCGGATACCAAGGCTGCTGGGCGGCATGGCCCGCATTACCATAGAAATGCATGTTCATGAGGATGGAAAGGATTTTCGTATTAAAGACTATACGTTGGAACCTTTGGTGGCCCACTGGAATTACGGCACCATGGAGTTTGGTGTATATATGCTGGAGGACTATACCAACGAGATGGCCGCAAAGCACGGTATTTTGCGCAAAACAAATGAGCCTTTTTCGGTAGAGGTTTTGAGAGATTTGTATCATCAAATCATGAGCATGGAGGTACAGCCTGCCAAGGGGAAGCTGGAGTAATTGTTAAATTGTAGAGTGAGTTGAGGTGTATATGGATTTACAGGCATATGAACAGGCTTTAAAGCTTGGTGAAAAAGCATATCGTAACGCATTATCCAGAGGAAAGTATCCGTACATTCCTGTGTTAGACGACATTCTGGACAGAGTGGATATTTTAATGGAAGAAAAGCTGGGGTTGGTGGATATCCCGTTAGAAAAGATTGTGGGTACCAAGACAGCCGGCAGGCAGAATGCATTCGCGGTGAATTTTATGCCGCTTATGAAGCCAAAGACTGAGTTTGCGGATAAATGGTGTAATTTATATAGATATCAGACGGAAGAGGGCAATACAGACCCTATTGTAGTATATGAGTTCCTGAACAGATTTTATGTGCAGGAAGGCAATAAGCGTGTCAGTGTATTTAAATTTCTGGATGCGTCCAGTATAGAAGGCGAAGTAATTCGTGTCATTCCAAAGAAAAATAATTCTCTGGAAAACAAAATTTATTACGAATTTATGCAGTTCTATAAATGCAGCAAAATTAATTCTCTGTGGTTTACCAAGGAGGGCAGTTTTGAGGCATTGACCAGAGCAGTAGGCAAGGAGCCTGATGAAATATGGACAGAAGAAGACAGAATGGATTTTTCTTCTGCATTTTATAGGTTTCAGAAAAAGTTCTACGAAAAGGGCGGCAAGAACCTGCCTGTAACAAGTGGAGATGCTTTCTTGTTTTATTTGTCCTTGTATTCTTATGAGGAGATTATTAACATACCGGAGGAACAGCTGAGAAATGACGTGGACCGCATTTGGAACGAGCTGCCTATGTTAAACCGTGCACCGGAGGAAGCATTGGTTATGGAGCCCGAGGAGAGCTCTGACACCAGTCTGATTAATATGTTAAAGTCTCTTTCCGGTAATATTTTGGAAAGTAAGGTAACCAAGGTGGCCTTTTTGCATGACAGACCGGCAGAGCAATCCAGCTGGACCTATGGTCATGAGCTGGGGCGAGCGCATCTGGAGGCGGTTTTTGAGGGCAAGATTGAGACAAAGAGCTATTTCTTAGAGGGCAGCGGCAAGGACACGGCGGAGCTGTTGGAGCAGGCTGTAAAGGACGGCAATGATATTATTTTTACTGCCAATCAGAAGTTTCTGGGTGCCAGCCTGAAGACCGCACTGGATTACCCGGCTGTAAGGATTTTAAATTGTTCTATCAATCGTTCTTATAATGCAATCGGAACTTATTACGGCAGAATGTATGAGGCTAAGTTTTTGTGTGGTATGGTGGCCGGTATTATGACACCAAATGATAAGGTGGCGTACTGTGCCGATATTCCGATTTACGGAGCTTTTGCCAATGTGAATGCCTTTGCGTTGGGAGCGAGGATGACAAATCCCAGAGTAAAGGTGTATGTGCACTGGCTTTCCGATAAGACTTCTGATTTAAATCGGATGATTAAAGAGCATGATATCAGGTTAGTTTCTGATACGGACATGATACGCTTGTCCAATGAATACAGAAAGTACGGTCTGTACCTGATGCAGGGGGATGACAACCTGCAGTTGACCGTACCTATGTGGAACTGGGGCAAATTTTATGAAAAAATTGTCCGCGAAATCCAGGCAGGCAACTGGAACAAAAGTAAGGCTCTCAATTATTGGTGGGGCATTTCCAGTGATATTGTTGATTTGATTATTTCTGATCATTTGCCTGTAAACACCCGCATTTTGGTGGAGACTATGCGCAAGCAGATTTTTACGGAGGAATTTCATCCTTTCCAGGGAGAAATTACTTTGCAGGATGGTACTGTTATAGGCGATGAGGACAGCGGACTGTCACCGGAGCAGATAATTACTATGGACTGGTTTGTGGAAAATGTGGTGGGCAAAAGACCGCTTTTCGAAAATCTGACAGAGGAAGCAAAAACACTTCTGGCGCTTCAGGAAGAAGTGACACCGGTGGTAGGCGAAATGGATACATAAAGACAAAAGAGGGACAAAATGAAGATATTAGTGTTGTCGGATGAACCAAGCAAATGGTTATGGGACTTTTTTGAAAGAGAAAAAATAGAAGAGTATGACTTGATATTGTCCTGTGGGGACCTGCCCGCAGCCTATTTGTCATTTTTGGTAACCTTTGCAAAGGGGCCGCTTTTGTACGTGCACGGTAATCACGACCACTACGACAAGAAGCCACCTGAGGGCTGTATCTGCATTGAGGACCAAATTTACGAATACAATGGCATACGTATTCTGGGGCTTGGGGGCTCCATGCGCTATAAGCCCGGCGATAATATGTATACAGAAAAGGAGATGCTAAAACGCGTCCGCAAGCTGACCTGGACACTTAGAAAAAAGGGCGGCTTTGACATTTTACTGACCCATGCCCCTGCTAAGGGATTGGGGGATTTGGAGGATTTGCCTCATCAGGGCTTTCAGGCATTTAATGATTTGATGGAAAAGTATAAGCCAAAGTATTTCCTTCATGGCCATGTTCACATGAACTATGGCGGAAAGGTCAAAAGAGAGCAACAGTATATAGAGACTACTGTAATAAATGCCTATGAAAAATGGGTGATCGAGATATAAAAATGTGAATGAGTGAGTGGTGTAATGCTGCTTACTCATTTTTTGTATCCTGTTTTTTGTTGTGCTTGCAATTGGTGACAATATATGGTATATTAGAACAAATCATGACCGCGATACAGGTCAAGAAATTAGTGAAAAGTGACAATAAATTAAAGAGGTAAAGTTGTAAAAGGGAAGGTATGAAAAAAAGAGATTATTTGGTAAAAGGTTTTATAATTTGTAGTATTTGGGCAGTGCTGTTAGCAGCATGCTTCGGAATATGGTGGTTTGTAAAGGAAAGCGCATCCGGGCAGTCTAAGCAACAAGAGCAGGGAGAACGGGAATGGTCGTTCACATCAGCAGTGTCTAAAGAGGATTGTCAGTTATGCGGAAATATTACCTACGCAGAGAGGACTGAGGATAATCTGGGTATTATTCTGGTCAGCAGTGGTGAGCTCGTTCACGTTGCAATTAATCGGTATGATGCCTCCGGTCAGCCTATTGAGGAGTCTGCAGGGTATTTAAGCAGTGACACGGTTGAACTTACAGGTGATTTTAAAATGTCTTTAATGGTCAATGCGGACAGGGGGTATGCAAGGGCCAAAATAGTGCCGGAGAAGGTAGTAGACATGGGTAAGGCCGCAGAGTATTACTGTAGGGATTGTCTGAACAGTCTGTTTGAGGACGTGGACATAGCCGGAAGTTATGGAATAGGACTGGCTCATTTTGCGACAGGAGAGGTAAGACTTCTGGACACCCATATCAGAGGTTTCATGCTGGGGGATTATTATGTGTCCTGCAATGTTTATAAAGAAGAGGGGAAGGATACAGCGGTTGAAATTTTGATATTTTATTGTCCGGAAAGGTTTGATTTCGCAAAGCGATAAAGAGAGTAATATTGAAGTTATAACAAATAAAGCACCTTAAACATCTATAAGAAGATGTTCAGGGTGCTTTAAACACTATTTCATAATAACCTGTATTACCACGCAGCCCGGGCCGCCGTGGGTAATCAGGGTCGGGGACAGTTGAAAGAGCTCAAAGGTTGCATTGTGAAAGTGCTCTTTAATCTGATGCAGTATTTCCTTGGCCTTTTCCTGTGCACCGGCATGGGAAATACTAATAATATAGTTTTCATTGATGCCAAGGGCATGAAAATGCTTGATGATTGATTCCACTGCTGTTTTCCAGGAACGCTTTATGGCAAAAGGGGTAATTCTGCGCATATCCTCCGTCTGGGTCAAAACCGGAACGATTTTAATTAAGCCACCGATTTTGGCTGCAATAGGAGTCAGTCTGCCGCTTCTTTTTAGGAAGTCAAAGTCAGCAGGGATGACAAAGGAGGCAGAGGTGGCGATACACTTTTGGAGCTCCGCTTTTATTTTGGCAATATGAAAGCCGGCATCCCTTAATTGCAATGCTTTTTGTACCAGATAGCGCTCCGGACCGGCAAGGGTCTTGGTGTCAACAATATGTACATGTTCACTTGAGTCCAGTGTGTTTTTGGCACCCATGGCATTCTGGTAGGCACCGGAAAGCCCATCGCCAATGGAAAGATACAAAATCTCTTCATCAGACGCTTCCAGTACCTCCAGCACATCTCCAATGGAAGGCTGGGAAGAGGTAGGAATATCTCCTCTGCTTACTATATCTAAAAAGTCTTCGCTGGTAATATCCTCAAAATCCTTGTAAGATTGTTCGTTATGAATAACGCAGGCCGGAATGACAGTAAAGCCTAGTTCCAGTCCTTCCTGTGGGGAATATAATGAGGCTGAATCGGTAACTATTTTCATGTGAATCCTCCTTGATGGATGTCGATATATCTCAAATAAATATAGTATATGTCGGTAACAACTGTTATATGTAGTATCAAATACTACATTACCATCCGGAGAGGAATTTGTAAAGTGTAAATATGTATAAAATTATTCGCTATAATTCATGAAATATGCTATAATTAAGGCATGTTAAGTACATACGGAGGAAAAATATGGAATTATTAATAAAATTAGAGCAGGAGGGCTATCAGGCGGCCTGCGAAATATTAGAAATTGCACATTTACAAAAGGGGG
>JAZRRW010000066.1:0-17498 GCA_045651105.1 Lachnospiraceae bacterium | reverse complement strand
TAGGTTTCAATATAAGTCCGTTCGACTTGCATGTCTTAAGCACGCCGCCAGCGTTCATCCTGAGCCAGGATCAAACTCTCATGTTCAATCTCTTTGGTTCAAAATTTGCTAGCTTTTCTAACTAATTAAACCGTTATTACTGTTTAAGGTTTTGTTCTCTGAATTTCTTCCAGATGAGATGACCTTTCATCTCATTTATTAGGAATCTTTCAGGGTTGCATTGCTGTTTATTTGTCAAGGTACTGTTGTCGCTCATCAGCGGCAACTTGCTTAATATATCACAAGTTTTTCGCTGTGTCAACAACTTTTTTAAATATTTTTTGAAATTTTGTTACTTATCCAGATTTGCCTGTAAGCAACTATCTGTTTCAAAGCACTCTTAAATCGTGAGTGCTTGTTTATAATACAAAAAGCTGTCGAATTTGTCAACAGCTTTTTGCAAAAAATTTTATTTTTCTAAAGCTTTTTCTAAAACACATCAAACAAGCTTATCTGATTGGACTCTGGCAGATCGGCCAGTATTCCAAGCTCTGCCAGCTTATCAGCAACGGTCTGGGACACCTTTGCACGTTCCCTAAAATCGTCTTTACTAAGGAACGGTCCGTCTTTGGCAGCCTCTACGATGGACTCTGCGGCAGTTTCGCCCAGACCATCAATACTATTTAGGGAAGGCATCAGCTTTCCATCTATAATCTGGAAGTTTCTTGCATGTGCCTTAAAAATGTCTATCGGCATAAAATCATAGCCTCGCACATACATTTCCAATACGCTCTTCATATCCTTATAGGAATCCTGTTCTTTGTTGGATAAATTATCCTTACGAGCTTTATAATCAGCCATAACACTTCGCAAGCGCTCCTCACCCAGACACATCAATTCATAGGAAAAGCCTGATGCACGAATACTGAAGTATGCAGCATAATATGCCAGTGGTTCATTAATTTTAAACCAGCCAATTCTCCAAGCCATCATGACATAAGCTGCAGCATGTGCCTTCGGGAACATGTATTTAATCTTTTTACAGGACCAGATATACCAGTCCGGCACGTTATTAGCAGTCATAACCTCTTCCCACTCCGGCTTCAAGCCCTTGCCCTTACGCACACTTTCCATAATGGTAAATGCCAAGGAGCTTTCCACGCCCATACGAATAAGGTAGGTCATAATATCGTCACGAGTACAAATAGCCGTAGAAATGGTAGCCTTGCCTTCTAAAATAAGGGTCTGGGCATTTCCCAGCCATACGTCAGTACCATGACCCAATCCGGAAATACGCACCAAGTCAGAGAACTTCTGCGGCTTGGTGTCGCGAAGCATCTGAAATACGAACTCCGTACCAAACTCAGGAATTCCAAGAGAGCCCAAGTCTGTACCGTCCATCTGCTCCGGTGTCACTCCAAGCGCTGACGTATTTTGGAACAGGCTCATTACCTGAGGATCGTCCAGTGCAATCGTGGTAGGGTCCAGTCCCGTCAGGTCCTGTAACATACGAATCATGGTGGGATCGTCGTGTCCCAGTATATCAAGCTTCAAAAGGTTGTGGTCAATGGAATGATAATCAAAATGGGTAGTGATAATATCCGTGGTCATATCATTGGCCGGATGCTGTACCGGCGTAAAGGAGTTAATATCCTCACCCAAAGGTAATACAATAATACCTCCCGGATGCTGTCCCGTACTTCTGCGAATGCCGGTACATCCTAAGCTGATACGTGTAATTTCACATGGACGCTTGTGTCGTCCCCGCTCTTCGTAATATTTTTTGACATAGCCATAGGCAGTTTTATCTGCCAACGTACCAACAGTGCCCGCACGGTAGGTTTGTCCTGCACCGAAAATTACTTCCGTGTATTTATGGGCCTTAGACTGATATTCACCGGAAAAATTCAAGTCGATATCCGGCTCTTTATCACCTTTAAATCCAAGAAAAGTTTCAAACGGAATATCAAAACCATCTTTTTTCAGCAAAGCACCGCACTGAGGGCAAGTCTTATCCGGCAAGTCGCAACCGGAGCATCCATCCTCTACCGCAGCAGCAATTTCCGGCGAATCAAATTCAGAATAATGACACTCTGTACAATAATAATGCGGACTCAGTGGATTTACTTCTGTAATTCCCGCCATGGTGGCCACAAAGGAAGAACCTACCGAGCCACGACTACCCACCAGATAACCATCCTCCACCGACTTCCACACCAACTTCTGGGCAATAATATACATTACGGCAAATCCATTCTTAATAATGGAATTCAGCTCCTTCTCCAGACGCTTCTCCACAATTTCAGGGAGATTTGCCCCATACATTTCATGGGCCTTATTGTAACAAATCTCAGTCAGCGTCTTGTCAGAATCCGGAATAACCGGCGGGCACTTATCCGGACGCACCGGAGAAATATGCTCCACCATGTCAGCAATTTTCCGGGTATTGGTAATCACTACCTCCTCTGCTTTTTCACTGCCCAGATATTGAAATTCCGCCAACATCTCCTCTGTGGTACGCAAGTACAGCGGTGCCTGCTCGTCTGCATCCGCAAAGCCTTTACCTGCCATAATAATACGGCGGTACACCTCATCCTCCGGATCCAGAAAATGCACATCGCAGGTAGCCACAACCGGCTTATTTAACTGCTCACCCAACTTTACAATATGCCTATTGATGTCTTCGATATCCTTATTGGAGTTAATATTTCGCTGCTTCTCTGAGGCTATCATAAAAGCATTATTGCCCGTAGGCTGAATTTCCAGATAATCATAATAAGAAGCCAGCTTTACAATATCTTCTTCACTTTTTTCATCTAAAAGTGCATGATACAGCTCCCCTGCTTCACAGGCCGTGCCCACCAAAATTCCTTCTCTATGCTTATTTAACAGGCTCTTTGGAATTTTCGGTCTGCGGTTATAGTAAGTAATATGAGATTCACTAACCATGGTATATAAGTTAATACGTCCCACATCATTCTGAGCCAGTAAAACCACATGATAAGAAGGTAGCTTACTTACGGCATCCGTAGAAGCCTGCCCCATTTCATTGACCTCACCCAGCGTAAAAATACCTTTTTCCTCGCACATCACAATCAATTTAGCAAAAATGTGTGCTGTACACTCTGCATCATCTACAGCGCGGTGATGATTTTGCAGCGAAACCTTTAAGGCCTTGGCCATAGCATCCAGGGTATGCTTACCCTGAGCCGGGAACAATACGCGGGACAACGCCAGTGTATCCAAATAAGTAAATTCCGAACTGTATCCCAGACGCTTACAATTTTCAATAATAAAGCTCATATCGAAGCTTGCATTATGAGCAACCAGCTTACAACCTTTGATAAATTCCAGAAATGCAGGAAGTACCTCTTCAATAACAGGTGCTCCACTTACCATTTCATCAGAAATACCGGTCAATTGGTTGATTTCAAAAGGAATCGGTGTCTGCGGATTTACAAACTTGGAGAATCTATCGGTAATCTCACCCTTCTCTACCTTAACTGCACCAATTTCAATAATACGGTTCTTTACCGGTGAAAAACCGGTAGTTTCAATATCAAATACCACAAAACTGTCACGCAAGGTTCCGTGCTCTACAGAACCGGTAACAATATCCGTCAAATCGTCTACCAGGTAACCCTCACAGCCATAAATAATTTTAAAGAAGCTATCTTTATCAGGCTCGGTACCTGCTACCTTGCAACGATTCTTCTCTTCCTTCCACAAGTCATCCCATACATGATTTGCTGTAGGGAAGGACTGCACTACGCCATGGTCTGTGATAGCTATAGCAGGATGTCCCCAGGAATAAGCCCGCTTGACAATATCCTTTACCTCGGACACACCATCCATATCACTCATCTTGGTATGGCAATGAAGCTCCACGCGCTTGCGAGGGCTCTTATCAGAACGTTTTTCGCGGAAATCACTGCCCTTCTTGATGCCAATAACGGAGCTGATGGCAATTTCTTTGTCAAAGTTGTCCATCATGGCAATGCCCTTTACCCTGATAAAAGCACCTTTTTTTATATTAGCCTTCACATCGCTCAGTTGGTCATTACGAACAAACATTTTTATAGTGATAGTGTCCGTAAAGTCTGTTACATCAAAAATTAAAATCGTCTTCTCGTTGCGGATTTCACGCTCATCCATTGCAATAATCTGACCACGGATAACCACTTCACCCATTTCGCCCAGAATTTCCTCAATCTTCATGGCACCGTCTTCAAAATCCTTGCCATAAATCACATCCGGATTATCAGAAGCCTTTAATGGTCTGCGGTAATCAGGACGCTTCTTTTCCTCAGCAACCTTTTGTTCCGCACTGCCCTTATTATTCTGACCGGCTGCACTTTTTCCGGCACCATTTTGGCCGGTTGCACCTGCACTGGCTCCACCTGTTTCTGTAGCACTCTGGCCGTCCTGCTGTCCGCCATCTGCTTCCCCGCCATGCTTACCAGCCGCTGCCTTTAAAACCACGCGGGAAATTTCCGCCACTCTGGCTGCAATCATTTTGTCATCCTCTTCGGACTTGGAAGACTTTGGCTGCACATATTCATAAGTAAAGCTTACGTTCAGTCCACACCTCTCCACAAAAATCTTTTCTAAAATACGAGCCAGCTCCTCCTGCTGCATATGAACAAAAACCGTATCCTCCAAAGCCAGATGAAGCCGGTTTTCTTCAGGATACGATACAATAGCCTTTTTAAAGATAATATATAAAATATGGCTGTATGCTTTTAACTCCGCCAAAATAGAGTCGCGATACAGCTCCATCACCGTCTTGCCTGTATACTGGCTGGACAATTTAAAATGCTCATAAAGCTTGACCTGACGCTTGTCACCACCCCTGGCAAGCATCTCGGTCAATATTTTTTCAATCTCAAATATATCCTCTTTGGAAATAAGGTAGCTGCTTTCGATATGTACGCGCAAGTAACCACCACTGGTTACATTGACGATTTTCTGCACAGCCACCTGCTCCAAAAGTGCTTTTAATCTGTTTTCCGGCTTTGCGTACGGAAACACATCAAAAAACGCTTTACTCATGTTTGTTACCTACTAATTCTCATTCCAATGATCAAGCTCATACTTCAAGGTAGAAAGTAATTCGCTTTCCGGTATTTTTCTGATAATTTCGCCCTTTTTAATCAGTAAGCCCTCACCAATGCCGCCTGCAATGCCGATATCTGCTTCTTTGGCTTCACCGGGACCATTTACTACACAGCCCATAACAGCCACTTTAATATTTAACGGATATCCGGCAACTAAGGTTTCTACCTGATTTGCCAACTCAATCAAATTAATCTTGGTACGTCCACAAGTTGGACAGGACACCACTTCTATGCCACCTTTACGAAGTCCAAGGGTACGAAGCACCAGCTTGGCAGTCTTGATTTCTTCTACCGGATCACCGGTCAGCGACACGCGAATTGTATCACCAATTCCCTGCCCTAAAATCATGCCAAGACCTACGGAAGACTTAATATTACCGCTCCAAACAGTACCGGACTCCGTAATGCCTACATGCAGCGGATAATTTATCTGCTTATCCAGAATCTCATGAGCTTTTACACACATTAACACATCGGAAGACTTAATGCTGACAACCAAATTGTCATAGCCTAAATCCTCGATAATACGCACCTTATCCAAAGCGCTCTCCACAATACCTTCTGCAGTCACACCCTGATACTTTTCTACCAGATGCTTTTCCAAAGAACCACTGTTTACCCCGACACGAATCGGTATCTTACGCTCCTTTGCCACATCTACTACGGCCTTTACCCGTTCTACAGAACCAATGTTGCCCGGATTAATGCGGATTTTATCAGCGCCATACTCCATAGCAGCAATGGCCATTTTATAATCAAAGTGAATATCAGCTACCAGCGGAATATGAATTTGCTTTTTAATTTCCGTCAAAGCCTGTGCAGCCTCTAAGGTAGGCACGGTACAACGGATAATTTCACAGCCTGCCTGCTCCAAACGCAAAATCTGTGCAACTGTTGCTTCTACATTTTCGGTAGGTGTGTTGGTCATAGACTGAATCAATACCGGGTTGCCGCCGCCAATCACTCTGTCACCGATACGTATAACCTTAGTTTGCTCTCTCATAAACTCACCCCTTACTTAAAAGAAAATGTTTCGAATATCATTAAATACTAAAAATACCATCAATGCCATAAGAAGCGCAAAGCCGATTGCATGAACCATGCCCTCCTTGTCAGCAGGAATAGGCTTGCCTCTGAAAACCTCCAATAACAGGAAAATCAGTCTGCCTCCATCTAATGCCGGTAAAGGCAATAAATTAATAATACCTAAGTTCACACTTAATAAGGATGCAAGATTCATCATGGTGAGCAGAACCGGTACCCAGCCTGCAGGCTTTACCGCTTCATAGGTTTCACCCACCATATTGGCAATACCAACTACGCCGGACATTTCCTCGGTCTTCACCTGGCCCTGCAGCATCATAAGCAAGCTTTTATACGTAGAGGTTGCAGCATAACGCACTTCATAAAAGCCGTACTTCAAGGAATCCAAGCCTCTGAACTGCTCGTACTCAGCCCCTGCAATCCCCATATAATAACGACCATCCGCCTCATCATACTCCGGAGTAAAAGAAACCTCTATCAATTCATCGCCTCTTCTGACCACCAGATTATATGCCTCACCACGGTTCAGCTGTGAAATCACCTGTACTTCACGATATAAGTGCACCTTTTCACCATTTACGGACACGATTTCATCTCCCGGCAAAATACCTGCCTCCGCAGCCGGACCGCCCTCTGTCACCTGCACCACTATTGGTAAATCTGTGGCAGAAAAGTTTACGATAATCACACTGAAAATAAATGCCAAAATAAAATTCATGATAGGACCTGCTACTACCGTAGCAATTCTGGCCCAGACATTAGCATTATTAAAGCAATGCTCGTCTCCCGGGCCGCCACCTTCCACATTACCGTCCTCGCCATCAAACATACACGCTCCGCCTATCGGCAACAGTCTGATTGAATAAACGGTTTCTCCCTTCTTAAACTTTACAAGCTGTGGACCCATGCCCAGAGAAAATTCCAATACACGAATACCATTTAGCTTGGCTACCACAAAATGCCCTGCTTCATGTGCCATTACAAGCACGCCTAAAATAATAAGAAAAATAATAATTGACACGAAAACTACCTTCTATCCTTCATTTTTTCATAAATATATACATAAGTCTGCTGCTCTGCTTCTAAAATCTCCTCCACTGTAGGAGCCGCAACCACCTTATGCTGCTGCATACTGCTCTCAATCAGTTCCGGAATCTGTAAAAACGAAATCTTTTTGTCAAGGAAAAGCGACACAGCCATTTCATTTGCTGCATTAAATACCGTAGGCATACTGCCACCGATACCGGCTGCTTCATAGGCAAGCTTAAGACCTCTAAAGGTCTCCATATCAGGTGTCTCGAAGGTCATCTGACCTAACTCATAGAAATTCACTCGCTTTCCTTCTAAAGGACGTCTGTCCGGATAAAACAAAGCATACTGTATTGGAAGCTTCATATCCGGTGCGCCAAGCTGTGCCATAATGCCACCATCTACATACTCTACCATACTATGAATAATACTCTGAGGATGTACCACTACCTGTATCTGCTCCAGACTCACATCAAACAACCACTTTGCCTCAATAACCTCCAGCCCTTTATTGACTAAGGTTGCGGAATCTATGGTAATCTTACGACCCATAGACCAGTTTGGGTGCTTTAGGGCATCCTCGACCTGCATATTTTTTAATTCATCCAACTTCTTACCGCGGAAAGGCCCACCGGAAGCAGTCAATAAAATCTTGCTAACCTGTTCACGCTTTTCCCCCTGCATAGACTGAAAAATAGCACTGTGCTCACTGTCTACAGGTAAAATAGACACGCCATGCTCCTTTGCCAAAGGCATAATAATATGTCCTGCCGTAACCAGCGTCTCTTTGTTGGCAAGGGCAATATCCTTGCCCGCTTTGATAGCTGCAATCGTAGGTCTAATACCAATCATCCCCACTAAAGCAGTAACTAATACGTCCATGTGCTCCCAGACGCTGACCTCTAATAAGCCCTCCATCCCGGAAAGTACAGGAATATTCAGATCTGCAGTCTTCAGACGCAAATCCGATGCAGCTTCTTCACTCCACATCACCACAACTTCCGGCTTAAACTCACGCATCTGTGCTTCCATCAGTGTGACGTTCCTGCCTGCAGCAAGTACCGTCACCTGCAAATCTTCCGCGTATGCTCTCACAATTTCCAAAGTCTGAGTACCAATAGAGCCCGTGGAGCCTAATATACCTATTTTTTTCATACAATCCTCTTTTCTGAAACAGCAATCACCAAGTAAATACATATCTAATATCCAAAAAGAAATAAATCAGGAAATAAATACACGGAGCCGTAAAAATAATACTATCAAAGCGGTCCAAAATACCGCCATGCCCCGGAATGCACTTGCCATAATCCTTGATATTATAATTACGCTTAATAGCAGACGCAGCCAAATCACCACACTGTGCAATGACACTGCCGATACCGCATATAATACCCATCAAAATGGTGCCGTAATCAGAGCCCATGATAAACTTGCCAAAAAGCATACCAAGAAGCGCCGCACCGACGATACCACCGATACAGCCTTCAATAGATTTCTTGGGACTAAGAACAGGAAAAGCCTTGTGATTACCGATAGTCTTGCCGGTCAACATACCTACGCAATAAGCAAAGGTGTCACTTCCCCATGCACTAATCCATATCATCCATACCACTCTGCTGCCTATCTCCGGCAAAGCTCTGGTCATACCAATAAAGGAAAGCATAACAGGTACATACATAAAAGCAAATACTACCTCTACAATCTGCTTGGCATCATATTTAGGGAACGTAACCACGTAAGCTGCTAACAGCCCGATAATGGTAAACACCATAATGGCAAGCAGATACACTACATCTACCGCTTCTCCCTGCATGACAAAGAAAATCTGGCAGGCATACATACAGATAATACCAATAATACCGATTATCTCCAGAAAATTAATGCCTTTTTCATCCCTTTTAATTCCTACCGCTTTGGTAAGCTCCAGAAAGCCTGCTATGGAAATCACTTCCAACGCTACTAACAATGGTATGCCTCCCAGAGTAACAAAAACTGCAGTTAAAACTAATAAAACAATGCCGCTAATCAGTCTGGTCACAAACATTATGTAGTTTCCTCCTTCAAAGCTCCAAATCTTCTGTCTCTATGGTTATATGCTTCAATAGCCTTTTCTAATTCCTTTTTGTTAAAATCCGGCCATGGTGTCTCTGTAAAATAAAACTCGGTATAGGCAAGCTGCCATAATAAGAAATTAGAAATACGCTGCTCGTTACAGGTACGAATGAGCAAATCCGGGTCCGGATAATCACCGGTATCCAGGTTACTTGTAATCAAAGCCTCTGTAATATCACTTTCTGAAAGCTCTCCCTTTAAAACCTGCCCTGCAATACGGGTGACCGCACGTCTGATTTCATCACGCCCACCATAATTAATAGCAATACTGAAATGTAGTCCGGTGTTGTCCTTAGAAGCCTCCTCCAGTCTGGCAATGCTTTCCTGAATATCTGCATCCAGCCCTGACTTGTCACCGATAACACGCACACACATATTGTTCTTTTCAGCGGTCTTCAGACAATTCTTCATATAATTGCGTAACAGCTTCATAAGCGCATCCACTTCGTCCTTCGGACGATTCCAGTTCTCCGTGGAAAACGCATAAACTGTCAGATACTGTACGCCCATTTTGTAAGCTTCCTCACAAATCAGCTCTACCGTCTTGGCCCCCTGCACATGCCCGGCATTCCTCGGCAGCCCCTTTGCCTTTGCCCAGCGTCCGTTACCATCTAAAATAATTGCTATATGATTTGGTACCTTTAATTCTGCCATTTAAACCTCGATTCCATAAGCCTTATCATAAAACGAATGCTTATGTCCTAATACTTTAAAAAGGGGCACTGTTTATGGAGTGCCCCTCATATGTTACTAAACAGTCATAATCTCTTTTGTCTTATCTTCAACAGCCTTGTCGATATCCTTAATGTACTTGTCTGTCAGCTTCTGAATCTTGTCTTCTAAATTCTTGCGGTCATCCTCAGTAATTTCGCTTGATTTTTCTAACTTCTTCATAGCATCTACAGCATCACGTCTTACATTACGGATTGCAACCTTCTGCTCTTCGCCCTTTTTCTTTACATCCTTGGACAAGTCTTTACGACGCTCCTCGGTTACTTCCGGGAAAATCAAACGAATCACGGAACCGTCGTTATTTGGATTAATACCAAGCTCTGAGGTCATAATAGCCTTCTCGATAGCCTTGATAAGACTTCTGTCCCATGGAGCAATCTGAATCATTCTAGGCTCCGGAACAGATACATTGGCAACCTGCTGAATTGGTGTAGGTGTGCCATAGTAATCAACTCTGATTTTATTTAAAACATTCGGGTTAGCACGTCCTGCACGGATTGCTGCGAACTCTGCTGCTAAATAGTCTACGCATTTTTGCATTTTTTCTTCGTAAATTGCTAATCTTTCCATAAAATTATCCTCCAAATTATACGGTTACCTTTGTACCGTTAAACTTTCCGTTAATCGTATTGACGATGGAATTTTCCTCGTTTAAATCAAATACCCACATAGGCATCTTGTTGTCCCTTGCCAAAATAGATGCAGTCATATCCACCACCTGAAGGTTCTTGTCGATAACCTCCTGAATAGAAACTTCATCATACTTATGTGCATCCGGGTTCTTCGCCGGGTCAGCGTCATACACGCCATCAATGGACTTTGCCAGTAAAATAGTCTCTGCCTCTACCTCAATAGCACGCAACACTACGCCTGTGTCTGTGGAAAAATATGGATGTCCCGTACCACCTGCAAAGAACACTACCATACCCTTTGCAAAATACTTATTGGCTCTGTCTTTTGAAAAAAGCTTCGTAAAAGAGCCACACTCAAATGGCGTCAAAATATTGGTCTGCATACCAACACTTCTGAAAATCTCAGAAACATAGATACAATTCATAACGGTGGCCAACATGCCAATCTGGTCAGCCTTGGTACGGTCAATATTCTCGGAGCTTCTGCCTCTCCAAAAATTACCTCCGCCGATTACAATGCCTACCTCTGTGCCGGCATCCACTAACTGCTTCACCTGCAGTGCAACTTTTCTGACAGTTTCCTCATCAAAGCCCGTCTTTTTGCTCCCTGCAAGTGCTTCGCCGCTTAACTTTAACATGATTCTTTTCATAAAAGTACCTCGGTCTTCCTTCTTGTTTCTCTAAGTGTACCATAAAATTTGCCACTAGGAAAGAGAAAAGAGGAATTTTTATTGTTTTTTTATTTTAACAGTTCAGCCATAGCCGATACGACGTGTGAACCATGCTTGCATGAGCGAACACGTTGTGCAGGCTATGAGCGGAGCGCCCTCTTATGAGCAAAGTTAGCTGCGAAGCAGCGAGAAAGCACCGAAGGTGCCTTTGCGAATGGCGCGTGCTGAACTGTTATGTGCCCCCTAAAATGGGCGCGTGCTGAACTCACAATTCCTTCATCAACTCTGCTATCGGTCTCTCCAGCACCGGATGCTTCTCATATGGTGCAATTTGTACCAAAGGCTTCAATACAAACTCACGATTGTGCATATCCTTATGTGGAATAGTCAGTTCAGGAGTATCCATCACTACGTCCTCATATAAAAGTATGTCCAAATCCAATGTGCGCGGCCCCCAGCGGATAATGCGCTCCCTGTCATGCGCTGCTTCAATTTCATGAAGTCTGTCCAAAAGTTCTTCCGGTGTGTACAAAGTCTCGATTTCCACAGCACCATTCAGAAAATCATCTTGCGCCACACCACCGTATGGCTTGGTTACCATATAATCGGCCACTTTCAAAACTCTAATGTGCTCATCACTTCGTAATGCTTCTACTGCTCCGTCCAGATGGCCCTTACTGTCACCCATATTAGATCCGAGGGCAATATATGACTTTTTCCACCCCCTGCGAATTACTACAGACACACTTTCAAAAGGAAGCGGTATAGGTGCTTCCGGTTTTCTCAGTTCCAGGGTAATGCTCCGTACAAGCGGAAACCGCAAAAGAACTGCCTCTGCGCATACCTCTGCTGCCCGCTCAATTAAATCATAAGACTGCTCCGTCATTTTCTGATGCAGCAAAAGCGCTACCTCTCCATAATGGGTGGAGGCCGTCAAATCGTCTGTTTTTCCAGCTTTTCGCAAGTCTGTATCCAACGTGGAATTGATATAAAAATGCTGGCCCTTTTCTTTTTCTTCTGAAAATACGCCATGGTAAGCGTAAATTTCTAAGTTTTCTATTTTAATTTGGTCCATAAATAATCGCCTCCGCCATCTTGACAGCTCTTTTATTCGCTTTCACATTGTGCACACGCAAAAAATTCCAGCCTGCCTGCACCGCCTGCACGGTAGTAACCAGTGTACCTTCTTCCCTTTCACCTGCCGGCAAATCCAGTGTCAACCCAATCACGCTCTTTCTGCTGGTACCTAAAAGCATAGGATACCCTAAAACATTAAAATCCTGCAAATGCCGAAGCACCTCTAAATTCTGCTCATAAGATTTGGCAAAACCCACCCCCGGATCCAAGATTATCTTGTCCTGTGAAATGCCCGCCTGTAATGCAATTTCTACACTTCGCTGTAAGTCCTTTATCACCTCAGGAATAAACTCCTGATACTCTGCTTCCCTGCGATTGTGCATAAGACAACAAGACACACCTGCCTTTGCAATCACCTGCGCCATCTGTCCCTCATCGTATTTTAGTCCCCAAATGTCATTAATTAAATCGGCTCCTGCCTCAATACCGGCCTCCGACACCTGATATTTGTAAGTATCCAAGGAAACCGGCACATCAAACCTGGCCTTTATAGCCTTGATTACCGGCACTACCCGGGCAATCTCCTCCTCCACCGGTACAAAGGTAAATCCCGGTCTGGTAGACTCACCACCGATATCTACGATATCACATCCGTCTTTAAGCATTTCTTCCACATGAAAAAGTGCCTGATCCACAGCATCAAATCTGCCGCCATCGGAAAAAGAGTCCGGAGTGACATTTAAAATACCCATAATGTAGGTTTTGTGACTCAAATCAAATATTTTACTGCCTATTTTCATTGTTTGTAACATATGTTATTCCACCTTTGTCAATGGATAAATCTCCGTAAATTTCTCTTCCTTAGCGTAAAAGCCAAGTGTAACTTTTAGCTTCGTGTTTTCTTCTATAAACTCTATCCCGCGAATGCCACCTTCATCTTGTCCAATATCACATTTCGCAATAAGCTCACCATCATAATTATAAATTTCATTCCAAAACCCATAAACAGCGGTGGTAATATCATCACTATGCCATGTCAGATGATGGCCTGCAAACATCTTTTCAAAACATTCTGTTTCCGTATTAAAAATACCATATATGCCATTATGCGGCCCCACATGACCATCTACTACAATATACTTTCCCACTTTTTCACAGTGCTCTATAGCATTTATCCCTTGATCCAACTCCCGCATGTCATAGGCCTTACCCTTGTAATAAAAAGTGGTTTTATTATCCCAGCCAAATTCGGAACTTTCACTTACCATTTGACTCGAAGCCTGCATTTCCTTTGTTTGCAATTCACCTGCATCCTCACAGCCGCTTAGCGTAAAGCTCAACAAAATGCAACATAATAAAATTATATTAAATCTTTTTTCTTTCATTCAAATGCCCCCTATATCCAACTCAATTGTGTCACTAGTGGTGACACTTTTTCATTATCTCTTAACACGCTTTAACATTACAATATCAAATATAACACAGACCACAAAATAGCTTAACCAACATAGACCATAATTACTAATTGAATTTATCACTTTAAGCTGAGGTGTTGGTGTCCAAGTCCACCAATGGCCTCCACTTATTCCTTGAATACAATTAAATACACAGGAAATTGGCATGAGACTCAAAATCCAGATATTTATAAGCCAAAAAGTAAAAGAAGCTTTTTTCTTATTGTTTCCTATTAATTGTCCGATGGCAAAAATCATACACCCAATTGCCATTACAATAATGCCTACCGCAACGGATATTGGTGTTTGTTTTTCCCTCCAAATTATAATGGCGGCCACTAATCCAATAAAATTGAATACAGTACCTACTAACGAGAAAATTCTGGCATCAACTTTGTTTTCAGATACATCAGGTATTGGTTCTATGCCTTTTAATAAGTAATCAGTTGTAACATCAAAATAATCGCTCAGCAATATAATCTTTTCAATATCCGGAGAACTTTGTTCACTCTCCCACTTTGATACTGCTTGACGTGACACCCCGATTTTATCAGCTAATTCTTCTTGCGATATTCCCTTGCTTTTTCTTAAACTTTGTATTCTGTCCGCTATATTCATAATAGGTTCCGCCTTTCATATTCTGTTACATGTATTCTATCAAAAATAACGGTTGCATTACCACCATTCCGACATGGAATGTTGGCAACCAATAGTTGCTTGTGAATAAACTTTTTTTCTTGCTACCACAATAGGCTGATAAAAACCTGTTTCATCAGGGAACTTCCACTCCACCTTACTACATCCATGAGCCAACAGAAATTTCGTTATTTCTTCTCTTCGAGTAGCCCTATACTCACACTCATATTTGCTTACTTGTAATGTTTCCTCATCGTCAACAATATACTGTGTAAGTTTGTAATTCTCATCATTCCATACCCATGTTTGAAAGGATACTCTCTGTCCTTTGTCAGTTTTATGAATGTAAGGTGGTGAGTATGGTGGCTTTTCCATCAGCAAACTATCATAATCTCTAATACTGGCAACAAATATACCATTCTTCTCAATTTGATTTACAATACTCTTGATAGCAGTTTCCAAATCACTACTTGATAACATATGTGGCAAAGCATTATCCATTGCAATAACAATGTCATACTTTTCTGTAAATGTATCTGATAATGCACAGAAATCTGCCTGCTTGAAACATATCTTAACATTATTCTCTTTTGCTCTTTTTTCAGCTTCCGCAAGTTCTCCTTCACTTATATCAGAAGCCGTTACATTATACCCAAGTACGGCAAGTCCTATTGACTGAGTTCCAATACCACAAGCACAATCAAGAATTCTTGCTGTGCCTTTAAACTCATTATTTTGAAATATTCTATTCAAGATTTCTGCTTGTTCTCGTGTAGTCGCTTGCCAATCAAGAAATAGTTTGTCATATTGAGTTGCTAAATTATTGTAAAAAGTTTGTGTAATACTCATAGCATTTTCTCCTTCAAATTCAAGTCTTACCGCTTGTTCACATTTCAAAGTTGTTTATTTCATCCTGTTAATTTCATTTTGCAGATTCTCCAAAAATCTGCCTGCATGAGCACCGTCCATTTGCGTATGATGAAATTGAAAAGATATTGGAAGGTAATACTTAAACCGCTTTTTTCGGTATTTCCCCCAAATGATAAACGGATTATTAAAAATTCCGCTGTTCATACCAACTGCACCATCAATTTCTGTATCAACAATAGCAGATGTACCGATTATCATACTATCAACTGACAGGTCTCTGTCCTGACACGTTTCCGCTGTGTGCGTTGTATATTTCAGGTAATCAAGATTAAATGTGTACAAATCATCTGTGTACAGAATATCACAGGAACTCACTTCGCCAGCTTTGTTTTTTACAATCGTATTGACCGCAATTGTATCATATTGTATCAGCTTGTCGCCAACCGGAAGAACATAGAACTCCTTTACACAAACAGCCGCTTTTCCAATGCAATAATCAAGCAACATATTGAATTTCAAATGCTTTCTTTTAGATACTCTAATGAGATTTGTCACATCCAATGTTTTGAAAAATGTGACCATTGGATTTGGTGCTTTCATCCAAAGTTCATATGCTGAAGCTCTTGTTGTATCTTTGGGGTTGACTTCTCTTGTCATTGTCTCCTCCTACTATTAGTTGCAATATTTCATTCCACTTGCCATTTGTAGTTAACTTCATCTCCATCATCCTACCACTAAATGACGAAGATTTCAATAGGTATGATGAAGCAGCCACACACCGTGGTGCATGACTGCTATGCATTGTGATTATTCAATTAGATATATTTTTATTTGTCTTCCGCGCTTTGTTGTTTTTGCTTTAATATTATATTGAGCTTTTCTGTATTCCTTTTGATTATGGAATAAATAATCGCCCAGATTGCCAAATAGCCAAAAACAAAAATACATGAAAAAACTAAAATTGGAGTTACACCCCATTCCAGCCAATCGTTGATGAGATAAGTGCCCAAATAGCTGATATATAAAACGCCGCCATGAATCAAAATTGCCACCATCAAGGGCAACCGTTCTATTTGATAGATGACATTCATGCCGCCCGCAATAAAGGCAAGTGCGGATAAGGAAAATATCCCAAGGCAGACCTGATTTACCGTCAAGGTCTCTAGGTTGGCTTGATGCTGCAAAATCAGATAGAGTATCGCCAAAACAATGGGACCAAAACCGCAAGCGATTAAACCACGACGAAAAAATTCCAAAACAATCCTTTTCATATCCCTTCATACCTCCTTCTGATTTCTGCAAAACAACGTCTGGAAACATATTCCCGATAGCCACACCTAAACACGGCATCCACACCGCCGCTGAATGCTGCATCAAACCGCAGAATATGATGTTCATTAGCTAGGGTAGATTTGTTAATGCGTATAAAATAAGAGGGCAAAATATCTTCTAAATCACGAAGCCTGTCTTGGATGCGATAGTGATTGCCACTGGTATCAATGGCAATCACTTTTCTGTCAATTATGGTGATGCATTCGATTTCCTGAAATGACAGTTTTCGCATCTCATCATCCCTGTACCCCATAATGCTGTCCGCACCGGAAAAGCTACAGACAAGATTTTCTATCTGCTGTGTCAGAGAAGAAGGGGCGTGAACGATTGCTATGATTTCTTCTTCTACATTTTTATCGATAATAAGTTTATATTTCATCGTCTTAAATCCTTACTGCTTTTTCATTTGTCCGAGGAAACTGAGCACTGCAACCACCGTTATCAATACACTGTACGTAAAGATAGGCAGAATGTGTGAAGCTGCAAGCTCGAAATCTCCGGCAAATAACGCTTTTTCCATTTCGGCTGCGTGAACAAAGGGCAACACATTTGCTAATTTCTCGAAAACTCCTCCCACAAGTTTCAAATCAAACCACACTCCTGAAAGCCATGCAGAGAGATTAGTAAGTAATGCACCGCAAATGCCGCCAACCTGCTTCACACCAAAAATACTGCCACACAAAAGCCCCAATGCAATATTGAAAATTGCCATAGGAATTATGCCAATGACAGCATAAATAATATTTACGCTAACAGTCAGTCCCAAAGGGATTGCAAACAGATAGCAGATAATTGTCTGTCCAAGGGCGATAG
>JAZRRW010000065.1:0-7688 GCA_045651105.1 Lachnospiraceae bacterium | reverse complement strand
CCTTTGATACCCGCCAAAGCCAAAAAAGTCGTCAAAATCATAGGAACCAAAGCCACCACCATAAGCACTTCCGTAAGGATTACGATAGGTCTGACCACCGTAACCGCTTCCGGTCTGTTGTTTGTACTTCTCAGGATTATTCAACATATCATAGGCTTCATTAACCTCATTCATCTTCTGCGCCGCCACCGGATCATCCGGATGCAGGTCAGGATGATACTGCTTTGCCTTCTGCCGGTATGCCTTTTTTATGGTTTCCTTGTCAGCATCTCTGCTGACCCCCAGCACCTTATATGGATCATCAACCATTGTTCTTCTCCTTTTCGTGAAACTTCTCGTAGTACTTCTGCCACACACCGCCATACAGGACATTGCGAAGCAAATTATCATCCTGTACAATAGGAAGCTTCTCAAACTGCTCCGTAGCACTTCCTATGGCAAGCTCCAATAATTCCCTCATTTCCTCCGGCTTTTTATTCATCGTGAAAAGCGGATTATAATTGCCCTTTTTTATATCCTGCTCATAATCCATTGTGGCATCCATCAGATAAATAAAACGTCCTAGCTCATATCCAAAGTTTCTTAAACAATTACTCCAAAAATCCTCTTTATAAACAAACAGTTCACTCATCAGCATGCCACCGTAATTAATGGCATCATCTGCCGTGGAATCCTTGTCCTTCTCAATCATATTTAACTGCCACAAGCTCTTCTCTATACCGGTGCACTGCCTTGGATACTTTTCCTTTACCTTTGCATAGCTCTTTTTTAATAGCTTCGCATACTTCAAACGAACAAACCGTCGTTCATCATTCCAATCATCCAGACACTTATGATACATCAGTGCAATGGTCATTTCTGCTGCATAATCCAAATATTCTGTATGAATAACCTGCTTTTCCTTCAATGGATGAAAAATACATCTGCAAGCCTTTGTCTCCTCTTCCGGTTCATATAAGGAAGAAAGAAACAATGCCAAAAATGTCATATCAAAACTGAGTCCAAAACGCTCCAGCTGTCCGTATTCATTTTCTAAAGCCTTACACAAGCCGCAATAGTACCCCTGATATCTGGCAAGCTCTTCCTGAGACATACTGCCCTTGTGACCAACAATATAACCAAACACTACTCGGTTCCCTTTCTTTGTATATTCCAATTGCTGCAGGCTTCTTTCAGACAAGCCTGCCCTATACCCAAATTATAGTCCTTTTCACTCTGATAAACAACTAACAAAAGATGAACATTCATAAATATTTCATAAAATATATTTTACTCAGCTAGTATTTTCCTGAGACCACACTAATTTGTGGCTTTATATGCCCGCGGACTGCAGCCGGTATGCTTTGAAAAAACCTTTGAAAAATAGGAAAAATCCTGATAACCTACTAAAGTTGCCACCTCGGACACCGTTAGCTTTGTTGTATTAAACAGCTTAAGCGCTGCCTGTACTCTGGTTTGCTGAATGTAAGCGGTTATACTAATTCCCTTATCCTTACTGAAGGTATTTGATAAGACAGATGCATTCTTATTAAAATGCTCTGCCAGATAACTTAAAGACAATTCTTCCTCCAAGTGCAGCTGAATATATTCCATTACTTCTTTAGTCAGTCTGGAACACTCCTGATTTGCATAATTTTTGACTAACAGGCAATATTTATGACAGATTTCATTCATCATCTGCTCCAATCTTGCAAAAGATGTTTCTTCTTCTATTTTTAACTTAATAGACTCCGTCTGCTTTAAAATATACAACGGATGAACCGATGTATGCAAAAGAGCCAAATGACAATAATTATTTAAAAACTGTAAAATCGCTTTGTACTCCTTCATATTTTTATGTTTAAAAAGCATGGATTCCTTACTAAGCATATGTAAAGACTCTTTTGCCCTGCGATTATCGCCCCGTGATATATAGTGTAAAAACTGGAATAACATGTCTTTGTATTTTACAGCATATTCCGCAGAATATGCATTTAATAGTTCAGCATTAATATTTGCCTGCTTTTCCTGTCCTGCAAAATGTATCATCTCCGGTACCACTTCTGCAAATTCCGGAATAAAATTTTCTATAATATGTCTTGCTACATTAAGGACGGTATCTACTTGTGCAAGGGGCATCCTCTCATATAGATGCTTTATATTTTGAATATCAGCCGGTGCAATATGTGAATCCTTTAAAATCCGGGTAAAATAATTTGCAGAAAGCTCATTATCTCGAAATGGGCCCACAGAAATAAATTCAGGCTGCCTGGTCCCCTGAAAAGTGACCATTATGTTATAAAAACCCAGATTACTTTTGACAATAAGAATACGGTACTTTGGAAGCTTATCAGAGATAAACATGTCAAAATTGTCAATATCATAATCCGTCCACACTAATGCTCTCATTCCCATATCAATTTTCTCAAACTCTGTATACGGTGGCTTTAGTAAAACCGTCTGAACACCAAATGCATCCTGTAATACGTTTTTTAATAATTGGTAACAATTGGCAATAATCGGTTGTTCTAATGTATCCATTTTACAACTCCTTTTTCATCATCAATAGTCGAGTTTCATTTATTATTTAAATATTTCATTTGTTCAATAAAAATTATACATAAAACACAAAATAAATACAAGTCTTATTGTTTTATATTTTGTACAATCACATTAATAAAATGTTTTTTAGGAGGACTATGTCATGAAATTCACTTGGAATGATGCCTGGTTATTTACAAAAGATGCTGCTCTTGTATCAGATACTCATGCAGCATTAAACACTGCTGACTGGGAAGCAGTAAATCTGCCACACACCTGGAATGCAATCGATGGTCAGGACGGTGGTAACGATTATTACCGTGCTACATGCTATTATACGAAAAAGCTGGCTTTGGCAGACTGCCAGGGTGCTGAAGAGGTTTATATCGAATTCGAAGGCGCCAACTCTTCTGCAGATGTTTACGTAAACGGTGCTCTTGCTGTTCACCATGATGGTGGTTATTCAACTTTCCGTGCAAACATCACTTCTTTATTAAAGGAAGAAAATGAAATCGTTGTTGCCGTTGATAATGCTCCTAACGATTACGTGTATCCTCAGATGGCAGACTTCACCTTCTACGGCGGTCTCTATCGTAACGTAAATATTATCTGTGTACCAAAGACACACTTTGATTTAGATTTCTGGGGCGGTCCTGGTATTCAGGTTACTCCTGTAGTAGATGGTAATAATGCAAATGTAGATGTTATCGGTTGCTTCACAGGCCTTAAAGATCTTGAAACAGTAAGATACACTATTAAAGACGGTGATACTGTTGTGGCAGAAACCTTTGTAGCTGCTGCAAACGGCAAAGCAAGCTTTGTAATTGAAAATGCACATCTTTGGAACGGTCGTAAGGACCCATTCCTTTATACTTTAGAAGCAACTTTAATGGATGGCGAAATCGTGCTGGATTCCAGAACCGTAAAATTTGGCTGCCGTTTCTTTGAAATTGACCCGGAGAGAGGTTTTATATTAAATGGTGAGGAATATCCACTTCGTGGTGTATCCCGCCATCAGGATAGATGGGGCATCGGTAATGCACTGCTTCCTGAGCATCACAAAGAAGACCTGGAATATATTTATGAGGTAGGGGCAACAACTATTCGTCTGGCTCACTATCAGCACAATCAGTATTTCTATGATTTATGTGACGAAATGGGCTTTGTACTTTGGGCAGAAATTCCTTACATTTCCAACCATATGCCAAAGGGACGCGAAAATACCATTACCCAGATGAAGGAATTGCTTGCTCAGAATTACAACCATCCTTCCATCTTTGTTTGGGGACTTTCCAATGAAATTACCATGAAGGGTGCAGATGACCCTGATTTATTAGAAAATCACCGTATTTTAAATGACCTTTGCCATGATTGGGATAAAACCAGACTTACTACTATGGCAATTGTCTCCATGTGTGATATGGACAGCGAATACGTTCAGATTCCTGATACCGTTTCCTGGAACCATTACTTTGGCTGGTATGGTGGTGACACTTCCATGAACGGTCCTTGGATGGATAATTTCCATGCAAAGTATCCAAATATTCCGGTTGGTATGAGTGAATATGGTTGCGAGGCACTGAACTGGCACACCTCCAAGCCGGAGCAAGGCGACTATACCGAGGAATATCAGGCATATTATCATGAAGAGTTAATTAAGCAACTGTTTACCAGAAAATATATCTGGTCTACTCATGTATGGAATATGTTTGACTTTGGTGCGGACGCTCGTGCAGAAGGCGGCGAAGATGGTCAGAATCATAAAGGCTTAATGACCTTTGACAGAAGCTACAAAAAGGACTCCTTCTATGCATACAAAGCATGGTTGTCCGATGAACCATTTGTACACATCTGCGGTAAGCGCTATGTAGACCGTGTAGAGGATGTAACTAAGGTAACTGTTTACTCCAACTTACCGGAGGTTGAATTATTTGCCAACGGTGTAAGCTTAGGCAAACAGACAAGTGATGTTCATTTCTTCTACTTTGATGTGCCGAATGCAGGTACTACGGAGTTAGTAGCAAAGGCGGGTGACTGCGAAGATACCTCCAAGCTTGTAAAGGTGGACAAATTTAATGATGCATACCGCATGGTAGAGACCGGTGACGTACTGAACTGGTTTGATATTACCGCTCCGGAAGGCTACTTCTCCATCAATGACAAAGCAAGTGATGTTTTAGCTACCCTTCGTGGCAAGATGCTGTTTATGGAGTTAATGGCCAAAGCAATGAAGGGTCAAAAAACCATGGTTGACGCAGGTTCTATGATGGGCAGTAGCGAAATGATGGGCTTCCTTGGCGGATTTACCGTAAAACGCCTTTTGTCCATGATGGGCGCCATGGGTGCAAAACCGTTAACCAGAGATGAAATGCTTGCTTTTAATGCAAAGTTAAACAAAATTAAAAAGAAAGAAAAATAATTAAATTAAACTTTACTAGGTATTTGTGCTTCCTTAATAAAATGAATGGGGAGCCGGCCAGCTCCCCTCAAAATAAATAAAAATGAGGAGGATTTCCAAAATGGCTAAGAAAAACAAGGATATCCAATTAGACGCTAATGGATTCCGCAAATTTGGTATGCGCGACTGCCTCGCATACGCTGCCGGCGATTTCGGTTGTAACATGAGCTTTGCTCTGAAAGGCACAATGATGATTTTCTGGACTCAGTTTATGGGTTTGGAGCTTTGGTATTCTTTATTACTTATTGTAGTTCAGGTATGGGATGCTATTAACGACCCGGTTATCGGTTCTGTTATTGATGCTGACCGCCGTAAATACAAACGCAATAAGTTCCTGCAGTACATATGGTTTGGCTCTATTGGCCTTATCGTAGCAGGTGCATTATGCTTCCTGCCGTTCCCGAATGCTCCGCTTTGGGCACAGATGATTATCTTTGTTTGTGGCTATGTTATTTGGGACGCATTTTATACCATTGCAAACGTTCCTTATGGTTCTCTGTTATCTCTGATTTCCAGCAAACCGGCTGACCGTGCTTCTCTTTCTGCATGGCGTTCCGTTGGCTCTATGTTAGGTAACATGGTTCCTATCGCTATTCTTCCGATGATAATCTACGATGCAGAAGACAACCTGATTGGTGAACGCGTATTTATTGCTGCTATTATCATGGGTATCCTTGGATTTATAAGCTTCCAGTACATGCTTCGCAATACCGAAATTCGCGAAGCTGCAGATATTCAGGTTAATGAAGACCAGCCAAAATTCAACGTGTTTAAGGCTATGGCTAACTTCGTAAAGAACCGTCCAGCTGTTGGTGCTACTATTGCTGCTGTAGGTATGTTCCTTGGCATGCAGGGTGGTACTGCCGCTGTTACCGTACTGTTCCAGTCCTACTTTAACAACGTCAAAATTTCCGGTCTCGTTCAGGTATTTGCAATGATTCCGATTGTCCTGTTTACTCCTTTGGCTCGTAAAATGGTTACCAAATATGGTAAGAAGGAATTGGCAACCGTAGGTGCTATTGTCAGTATGATTGCCTGTGCTTTAATGTTATTCCTTCCGATTACACCAAATGTAGCTGGTATGGCTATGTACGTTGTATGTCAGTTATTTAACAGCCTTGGCATGGGTATTTACTCTACTGTTTCCTGGGCAATGATGGGTGATGCTATCGATTACAACGAATGGAAAACAAACAGCCGCGAAGAGGGTACTGTTTATGCATTACATTCCTTCTTCCGTAAGCTGGCACAGGGTGTTGGTCCTGCTCTTGCTTTAGTAGTAATGGTAGCTTTAGGCTACATTGGTGCTAACGAAGGAAATCAGACCATGGAAGTTGCAACCAACATGCGTTATCTGGTGCCTGGCTTATATCTCTTTAGTGCAATTATGCAGTTTGTAGGTTTATCACTTGTTTATAACTTAGACAAGAAGACTCTTGTTAAGATGCAGGAAGAATTAGCAGCACGTAAGGCTTAATCAAAGGATTAAATATGAACTACACCTATATCCTCCGTTGCAAGGATGACACACTTTACTGTGGCTGGACCAATGATTTAGAGAGGCGCCTCACCGCTCACAATGCCGGTAAGGGCGCCAAATATACCCGTTCCCGCCATCCTGTCACACTGGTATACTATGAAACCTTTGAGACCAAGGAGGAGGCCTTGAGCAGGGAATCTGCTATTAAGAAGCTTAGCCGCAAGGAGAAGCTGAAGCTGATTAAAGAATTTGACATTGCAAGAACAAAAACTGAGATTATTTAAATAAATATTTATAGCAATATACAGTTTGGTGACTTACGTTTCAATAAAACATAAGTCACCAAACTGTTTTCTATACATATTTATCAAATAACATCCATAAAAATATAGGATACGGCAGCATAATAGGAAATATATACCTAAGACAACTCACAGGCCCTGCCATATAAGTCAGCCACAAAAACAGATACATTACCGGAACACATATCTTTTTGTAATCTTTTTGAGTTACTAAATATAATATTGTAAACAACAATATCCAGACCGGCGTGTTAATAGAGAATAAATAAGACAACACCGGAAGCTTTGCCAAAATTTCACCTTCCGCTACCCTTTCATACCATTCATACAGCCGAGGAAACAGGCTTTGTCGCTCAAAGGTGTAAGAACCGTCATAAATGTATGTTTCAATATATTCTCGTTCCGAATGCGGGTCTATCCAATCCGTTTCGGTATACCAAAAAGGAATATTAAGTGTCAAAAAAGCATCTATATATCTTATCGGATATTTTAGAAGTAATTTAGCCCATAATCCTAAAAAATCCATTTTATTTTGATTAAATTCTTCTTCAGAAAAAATAAATTTTACGGGATCGGCAAACCGTGGGTTATATACACTTGTATCAGGAATATACCGATGGATTTCTTCTAAAACTTCTTCTGACAAATCTTCCGTTTCTGCAACAAGCGCAATTTGCTGCATTGGTATAGATAAGGATTCTTTACTATCTCCCTTTTCTATGCTGGCCAGGGGATAGATTACATTTGTGCAAAGTATGGTAAGCACAATAGGTGCCATGGCTATTATTACTGCTTTTTTATCTGCTCTCCGCAACGCTATCAACAGTATCGGAAGCAACAGTATATATGCATAAATGAAATTATTGCGAAGCACGCAACTTATCACAACAAGAAAAATAAAACTTAAATAATAAACCGGCTTCTTTAG
>JAZRRW010000064.1:0-17732 GCA_045651105.1 Lachnospiraceae bacterium | reverse complement strand
TACTGATTGGCAATATTAGTCAGGTACAGCAAAAACTCCGTGCCGGTGCCCCGCTCATTTCCAATGCGAAAAAGCTCGTCCGTGCCAAAGCCTGTGGTGAGAACCACCTTGCCTTCTCCGCAGGCTGCCAGACTGCCTACTGCATATATTATCATGATAACTACTAAAAATATCTTCTTAAACTTCATCTTTATCTCCCTTGTGTAATCACCTTTAAGGTAGAACCACTATTAGTTTTGCAGATTTCGATGCGATTGTCAATACGTTGTTTTAAGGATTCCACATGAGAAATAATTCCCACCAGCTTATCTCCCTGGGTCAGCTGATATAAGGTGTCACAGGCTGCCTGCAGGGTCTCCTCATCCAGAGAGCCAAAGCCCTCATCCACAAACAAGGTCTCTACCTGTATACCGCCCTGATAAGCCTGAATGACATCACTCATACCGAGTGCCAGAGACAGACTTGCATTAAAACGCTCTCCTCCCGACAGGGTACTGACCGGACGCATTTTCCCTGTATAATAGTCCACAATGGTAATATCCAGATGATCCTTCGTTCGTGCATCGGTGACCTCCGCTTTGCGAACCATTTCGTAACGGTCCATAGTCATATGACGAAAACGGATGTTGGCTGCAGCAAGAATATCCTCGAAATAACTGCTGAGTACATATTGCTCGAATACCAGTCGCTTGGAATTATTACCGGTAGCCATGTTTTCCAGATCCTTGATAACCCCATATTCCTTGCGGTAAGCTTCTGCCCGAGTCATATTTTCCTTCAAGGAAGTCAGCCCGTTCTTCATCTGCGCTTCTTTTAATATTACCTCCTGCTGTGCCGCACGCACAGCTTCCTGCTCTGCCAAAGCCTGTTTATACATGGCTTCCACTGCCTCAATATCCAAAAGTGTAAGTCCGGACAGCTCCTCCGTAATATGCTCTAGCACTGCCTTCGTGCTGGTAATCAGCTCTTCCCACTTTGACACCTGTTCTCTACACTTTAGAGCCTCCTTATCTGACAACCTGGCACTTAAAAACGCTTCTTCCTCTGCAAAAGAACTGGCTTTTAGCTTTTCCTCCCAGTTTCTTTTACACTCAGATAATGCTTCCCTTGTTTCCTGCTCCTCTTCCCCAGTCTTACGAAGCACCTCCAGTGCTGCCTGTACATTACCATACACCGTAAGCTGCCTGGATTTTTCTTTTTCATGGGCTTTTTTTAATTGCTCTACTACCTTGGCATCGGGAATAGAACCATCTGACCGAAAGGGTGCCGGATGCTCCAAAGAGCCACAGACGGGACAAGGCTGCCCTGACACCAGCATATCCGCCACAATACCGATACTGGCTCTTTTATATGCCATATCTGCCTGCTGCCACATCTCATATGCAGCACGTTCCTTTTTTTCCACCTGCAAGTACTGCGTTCTGGCTTCCTCTACCTCTTTTGTGGCACGAAGCACCTGCTCTGCCTTTTTTTGAGATAATTTCTGGTTCTCCAAAAGCTGTTCATACTCTTTAGAAATAGCTTGTGCCTCCTCAGCCATCTTAAGACGTTTCCTGGTGTCCTCATATTGATTTCTGGTGTCCAGAAGCTTTTGATACCGCTCCTTTGCTGTCTTAAGCTGATCCAGCTTTTTTTGCTGCGTCAGTGCCTGATTGTGAGCCGCTACCTGCATAGTAACCACTTTTTCTTTTTTCGCCAATTCAGCTGAAAGTCCTACTTTTTCCCGGGTATAAAATGCCAGACGATTTGCCAGCATTGCCTCTACAGCCTCATAGTTTATATGAGAAGCACTTGCCAGCTCCTCAAGCTCACGCTCCCCTTTTGCATGTATTTTAATGTCTTCTTCCATTCTATGTGTATATTCACTAACCTTGCGATAACTTGCTGCAGCTTTATTTTTCAGTGCCTGGGTAAATAAATCAAACTTTTCTGTACCGAATATACCACGGAAAATCTTCGTTTTTTCCTGACTAGGTGCGGTAAGCAGACGGTCAAATTCCCCCTGTGCTATCATGGATATCTGCTTAAACTGACTATAATCCAAAGCCATAATTTCCTTAAGCCTCTGATTTACTGTGCTCACGCCTTCCAATACTGTACCATCCGGCAGGGTCAAAATGGCATTTTCCTTTTCTGTAGTATAGGTTAGTGTTCCCTCTGCACTTTTACGCTTTTTGGGGCGCTTATATTCGGGATTACGGTATACCTCATAAGATAGACCATTATGTGTAAATAAAAGCTTCACATAAGTAGCCCTGTCCTCTTCGGCAAAATCAGAGCGAAGCGTTGTTTTTTCACGCTCCTTGCCGGAAGTATCCCCATAAATAGCAAAACATATACCATCAAAGATAGTAGTCTTGCCTGACCCGGTTGCTCCGGCCACCAAAAACAGAGCCCCTTTTTCAAAGCTCTCAAAATCTATGGTCACCAGCTCCTTATAAGGGCCCCACGCTGACATTTCTAAATATTTCGGTCTCATAAGCTTTTTCCTTCTGTCCCCTCTACTTCTGCTGCAATTTCCTGCACCAGCTTACTTCTGGCCTCATCCATAGCCTCTCCTGCCAAAGCCTCATAAAACGCTCCAAAAAGTTCCTCCATAGACTTCGCCTTACTCTCTGCCCCATGAAATAATGGTGTATTTCCCTCTATCAGACGCTTTTCCAATACCACCTGCATGGTATTCGGATAAACACTGCGGAGACTTCCGATAGGGTCAATTAACTCTTCTTTATCTGTAAGAATGGCCTGAATATAGTCCTCACGCCCTTCCACGCTCTCATTGCCCTGCCTGATAATATCTGACAGACTGCCCTTCACAATACGCATATTGCGCTTAGGCTTTAAAGGCTTACGCCAAATACCGACCTCACCATCTGCATCCAGCCCCACGATAAACACGCCCTTTCCACCAAAAGCCTCTGTAACATTACATTCCGAGAAGGAATAACATAAGGGTGAGCCTGCATAATAAGCCTGACCTCTCTTCATACACTGTGGCTTATGAATATGACCCATTGCCACATAATCATACCCTTCAAACAGACTTACATCTACCTGCTCCAAACCGCCTACATACTCGCGCTGCTCAGAGTCAGACAGCTCCGGTGCCTTGCCGCCGGCACATACAAAAAAGTGTGTGATGAGCACATGCCTGTCTGCTGCCTCCCAAGTATCCCGAAGCTTTATAAGCTGTTTTTCCACCGCTTCCTCACTGTTACCGGCACCTGCCACTGCGGGCTTTACAAAAGGCAGCAAATGAAAGGCTATGGCGCCATGATGATCCTTTAAAACTACTTCCTTTACATCCTTACCCCCGGCAATATAAAGACCACTCTTTTCCATCAGACCGGCGCCAAAGCTCAGCCTCTCTGCACTATCATGATTACCGGAAATCATAAAAACAGAAGCAATCCGCAGTGCTTCCATCAAAAACCACTCCAGCAGCTGCACTGCCTCCGTACTGGGCACAGACCTGTCATAAATATCCCCTGCAAGCAATATGGCATCCACCTGCTCCTCCCTGGCAATACGCAAAATTTCCTCCAGGATATACCTCTGCTCCTCCAACATATTAAATTCATAAATGCTCTTGCCGATATGCAAATCCGCCGTATGTAGAAACTTCATAGGACATCCTTCTTCCTTGCTTATATTCTTTTCAGATATAAAATGAGACTGTTGCGAATCATAATTGTATATTATTATCAGCAACAGACTATTTTTCTAAGGGAAATTCTATCCGAATGCTCCGTTAAGAAAACGTGCGGTAACGCCCGCGCGTTTTTAGGAGCTGACTCGGTAGAATTTAACGAAGAAAATATAGTCGGTAGCTGATGATAAATAAGCAAATCCCTTTCGCAACAGCCTCTTATTAGTATTATTTAATTACGTGAATCCATCCTTCAGGAGCTTCGATACGGCCCATCTGAATACCTGTCAGTGTGTCGTACAGCTTCTTAGTCACAGGACCCATCTCTGTCATGCCGCTTGGCAGGCAGATTTCACGGCCATGGTCAACAATCTTGCCAACAGGGGAAATAACTGCTGCAGTACCGCAAAGACCACATTCTGCCATATCATCTAATTCACTCAGATATATTTCACGCTCTTCTACTTCTAAGCCTAAGTATTCCTTTGCTACGTACAGTAAGGAACGTCTGGTAATAGATGGAAGAATAGAACCGGACTTCGGTGTAACCACCTTGCCATCCTTGGTTACGAACAAGAAGTTAGCGCCGCCTGTTTCTTCTACTTTGGTACGGGTAGCTGCATCTAAATACATATTTTCATCAAAGCCTCTTTCATGGGCATCTGTAATAGCATACATACTCATAGCGTAATTTAAGCCCGCCTTGATATGTCCTGTACCGTGAGGTGCTGCTCTGTCGAAATCGCTGACACAAAGTGTTAAAGGCTTTACGCCACCCTTAAAGTACGGACCAACCGGTGTACAGAAAATACGGAACTGATACTCCGTCGCCGGCTTCACACCGATAACAGGATTGGTACCGAACATATACGGACGAAGATATAAGGTAGCACCGGAACCATAAGGTGGTACATACGCTTCATTGGCAGCAACAACCTTTGTCACTGCATCAATAAATCTCTCCTTTGGAAATTCAGGCATAATGAGACGCTTTGCGCTGTCACTCATACGGTCTGCATTTAAATCAGGACGGAAACATACAATATGACCATCCTCTGTGGTATATGCCTTAAGTCCTTCAAAAACAGTCTGTGCATACTGAAGCACGCCGGCACACTCGTTAATCACAACCTGCGCATCTGCAGTCAAAGTGCCCTCATCCCATGCACCATCTTTAAAATTAGACACATAACGCATATCTGTCTGTACATAGCCAAAGCCAAGGCTTGACCAGTCAATGTTTTTCTTTTCCATTTGTACTAACCTTCTTTCTTAGTAGATTAAAAATATAAAATAATTATCGTACTTTTCCGGTCAAAAGTCAACCAGTAATACGCTCATATTTACGAAAATAATACGGAATATCAAAATAAGTCAGCTCATCACTTTCCGCTGTCATTACCCAATCCGGGTCCTTGTCCAGATTAGGGAAATAACTGTCAGCTTCGTAAACATGCTCAATCCATGTCACATGAGCAACATCACAATAAGGCAACATTTGCTGATACACACTGTCACCGCCGATAATATAAATATCCTCTGAATTATACTGCTTTAATTCCTCTAAAAGCTCGTCAATGGAATGCACTACGATGGCATCCTTTACCTGATACTCCGGTTTTTTGGTCAAGATAATATTGGTACGGTTCGGCAACGGCTTTTTCTGTGGAAAAGTATCCATGGTCTTGCGCCCCAGCACCACTACCTTACCTGTGGTTTCATTACGAAACATCTTCTGGTCATTGGGAATACGCACCAAAAGCTCCCCTTTATTGCCAATGGCCCAGTTTTCATCTACTGCAACAATTATGTTCATATCGTTTTTTCTTCCCCTAAGATTCGTTTGTTTTTAGTGGTTTTCTTCCGCAAGAGCTCTTCTCTGTACAGAACCCACACACTTCACATTTCGGAACAAAATAATGCTCAACCAAGTATCCCCACTCTTCAGAGTAATCCGTCAATGCCTTCATCAGATCTCTCATGAGCTGTCGATATTCCCAGTAAGCTCTGGTACACAGTCTTTGATGTGCCATGTCGATTAAGTTTCTCAAATTCGTACGAAGCACTACCTTACTTTCCATTCCGAGCGGCAACAGCATGGCGATATCCTCTCTCGGGATATTCAGGCTTTCCAGCTTCTGCATCGCCACAGTAATATCATGCATAGCACTCTCGTAAACTTCCGCTGCCTCTGCATTATGCTTCACAATAGGAGGCGTCACGTAATCGAACCCCTTCTGATAATTGATGTATCTGGTAGAGGCCTGCAGACGGGTAGGACCGCCGGCAATATGGGTATATAATTCACGAAATACTCGTGCAGAATAACCATCCAACACTACATATACCTGCGGATACTCCCAAGTTCTGCCATGTCCTGCCTCCAGACAGTTCAACCCTCTCTTATAATTTTTTGCTTCATCACAAATATTTGCTCCCCAGCAGACACCGGCTTCTCGTCCTATTAAGCTAATCGGATCCTTTGATGTTTCCGGTTGAATAATAACTTTTCCCATTTTAATATTTCCTTTCTATTCAAAATAATACCATTTTGATCATTACCAACAACAATAAATGCACCGGATAAAAAACGTAAAAAAAGTACTTTGCCTGTCTGCCACGTTGCCCATTATAAAGCATAACCGCAAATATAAACGGGAAGCAGTAAACCTCCAGTCCGCTTGTCAGACTTAATATCCCCCAAGCTGCCACTGCGCTTAAAACAGGCCTGTCGTGCATGATATAAAGCACGAATATGACCACCACGCCTACTGCTCCATAGTCGGTATGAAGCCACTCTGCCGCTAGTGCAATAGCAAATACCGAAGCCACCTGCAAAAATGGATAAATCAGCCTTTGACTGTCTGCCAGAAATACCTTATGTCTAAATAAATCAAAAATCCATATTGCCCCAAAGCCTGCTGCTAATGTAAAAAACACATTCTGGTACGAAAAACTTAAAAGCTCCCCTGCAATGGCCAGATTAAAGGGCAACTCAGATATCATGGCAAATATAAGCAGATTACGCAGATACTTAGCCCTGTTTCGGGTATGATAAAAGCCCTCCACTAACAAAAAACAAAAGACCGGAAAAGCAAATCTGCCAATGCCACGCAATATCATATCTACACGATACAATTGCTGCATCCCCTCATAATTGGCACTGGTAACCACAGTATTTAATAGTATAGGCTCCAGCACCACTGCCCCTATATGGTCCATCAGCATAATTACAATTGCCATCCATTTCAGATGCGCCCCTGTCAGCTTCTTATACCTTTCATTCATTGTTGCCAAATACCCCTTTTCTTCCTATGCCACGCCTACCATGCTCTGCCTAAAGCCCTGCCGGTAACTATGCATTAGCTCTCGCCATTTCATACAGTTTATAATAAATGCCCTTCTGCTCCATCAGCTCACTGTGGCTGCCTTCTTCCGCAATACCGCTGTCTGTCAGCACTAAGATACGGTCCGCATTCTGAATGGTACTTAATCTGTGTGCAATGGTAAGCGTGGTTCGCCCTTCTGACAAGCCTGCCAAAGACTTGGCAACTGCATACTCACTCTCATTATCCAGTGCACTGGTGGCCTCATCCAGAATAATAATAGGCGGATTCTTCAAAAATACACGTGCAATACTGATACGCTGCTTTTGACCACCGGACAGCTTCACCCCTCGCTCGCCCACATAGGTGTCATAACCATCCTTCAGCTGCATAATAAATTCATGAGCTCCTGCTTTCTTAGCTGCCTCTATCACCTCTTCACGGGTAGCATTTAAACGTCCGTAAATAATATTTTCAAAAATAGTACCGCTAAAAAGATATACATCCTGCTGCACCATGCCAATGGCACCTCTGAGACTCTTTAAGGTATATCCCTTAATATCCTTTCCATCTAAGGTAATGCATCCCTTATCGATTTCATAAAATCTCGGTACCAGATTGCAGAGTGTCGTCTTGCCGCCACCGCTTGGTCCTACAATGGCAACCTTCTCCCCTGCCTTAATATGGAGATTTAAATCCGTAAAAACGGTATTGTGGTCATCCGGATAGGCAAAGGATACATGCTCAAAACAAATTTCCCCCACAGGGTTCTTAAGCTCCACAGCATCGGGTTCATCAAATATCTCAATGTCTGCATCCATAATTTCATAAAAACGCTTAATACCGGTCATACCACGCTGAAACTGCTCTGCAAACTCCACAATGCGACGAATGGTAGCAATTAAGGTATTGACATACATCACATATGCCATCAAATCGCCTGCGGTAATCAGACCCTTTACCATGAAAATACCGCCGGCCAATAACACCACCAGATACATCACACCATCAAAGCTCCTGATAGTGGTATGAAAGCTGGCCATAACATGGTAACCGCCCTCTTTGATATGACGAAACTTCTGATTGTCCTCCTCAAACTTTTCCTGCTCCTTGGCTTCATTGGTAAATGTCTTTACCACCTTTTGACCTAATAAGCTATCCTCAACGCGGGCATTCAGCTCACCAATCTGTACACGCTGCTCACGAAAACGCTGGCGCAGACGCAAATTCTGAGGCAGACATACCCCTACCATTACCGGAACCACCAGAAAAACAATAATCGTAAGAGGCAAATTAATCCCCGATAAAATTACAAAGGATACTACCAGCTTAATAGCCGCAACAAAAAACTCCTCCGGACAGTGGTGTGCAAACTCTGTAACATCAAACAAATCGTTGGTAATACGCCCCATAATGGTACCAACCTTGGTATTGTTGTAATAAGTATTGGACAGTTGCTGCAAGTGCTCATAGGCATCCCTGCGCATATCCGTCTCCATACGGGTTCCCATAATGTGCCCCCAACCTGCCATAAAGTAATACGCAGCACAGTCCACCAGACGCAATACTAAATATAACAGCCCCAACTTGCCAATGGTACTGACAGAAAGTGCAGCCAGGTCCTCTGTCCCCTGATTGGTAATATACCTTAAAATCATAGGCAATACCAATTCACAAACAGTGGTCAGTGCAGCACATAGTAAATCCAAAAAAAGCAAGTGCTTATAGGGATAAAAATACGGAATAAATCTTTTCAGTGATGAATTCTTTTTGCTCATATTCTGCTCCTCTAATGTACATACGAAATAAGTATATCATAGTTTCCTAAAGTTAGTAAAGAGAAGTTGAAAAAATAAACGTTTTTTCTACACTTTTCCTTTACAAGCCCCTTATTTTTCGATACAATAATTTATAACTGCTAACGTGAGACAGTTACTTTTATTTACATAATCATTCAGAGGACTTACTATGGGAAAAAAAGCTACGAAAACTTTAGATAATATGTACTATAAAGCACGCATGGATGCCGCAGAGAGCTGCGATGACTTCTCCAGCCGTGAAAAGGCCGCAGAAATTTTAGGCATAGACCGAACCCGTCTTGCCCGCATTGAACTAGAAACCATTCTTCCTTATCCGGAGGAGGTAGTACTGATGGCCAAGGCCTACAATGCTCCTGAGCTTCTTAATTCTTTTTGCGCCAGAGAGTGCCCTATCGGTATCGGCAGTGTTCGTGAGGTCACCATTGATGACTTTGACCGCCTGGCCCTAAAGGTACTAGGCTCCTTAAAAGACATTGACTCCCTGCGCCGCTCCTTAATTGCCATCAGCGAAGATGGTATCATTGAAGCTTCTGAGGAAGCCCAGTTCTATTCTATCCTGGATTCCCTGGACAAAATTGCATCGAATGCAACTGCCCTGAAAATCTGGGCACAGAAAAATATAAAGGTGAAGTAGCTCTCGGGCTGCCTCACCTTTTTAAACTTACTTATTTCGCAGCTTCTTCTGCAAACTTCGTATTTACCAGCTTCTCATACGGTTGCATTTCATCAAGCTCGCCGGCTTCCATCAAAATATGCTCCAAAAGCTCAAAGCTTTCTTTTTTGAAAACCAAATCCGCCGGCCAGCTATCCTGGTCATAATATCTTTTTACAATAGTAGTCAGTGTTTCCATATCTGTTTCCTCAAACTGAGGTGCAATAATTTGCGCTATTTCCTCCGGAGTGTGACTTCTTGTATAGTCCAGACCTTTTTGAAGTGCATTGGTAAAGGCCTGAATGATTTCCGGATTTTCTTCAATATATTCGGTAGTAGCACTGAATGCGGTGTATGGTACATAGCCGGACTCTTCACCCAGACTTGCTACGATATAACCATCGCCCTTGTTCTCCAAACCAGTAGCATGAGGCTCGAATTCCACCGTGAAGCTTGCTTTGCCGCCTGAAAATGCTGCTGCCGTGGAGCCAAAATCAATACTCTGGTCAATGTTTAAATCGGTCTTCGGGTCCATGCCATGCTTTTTGAGTACATATTCAAAAACCATCTGTGGCATACCGCCTGCACGACCGCCAAGAACCTCCTCACCCTTTAACATATCCCAGGTAAAGTCTTCGATAGGTTCCCTGGATACCAGGAAGTTTCCGGCACGCTGGGTCAACTGTGCAAAGTTTACCACCGGATTATCGGTTCCTTGCACATAAGTATAAATACTGCTTTCACTGCCCATGAAACCGATATCAGCCTCCCCGGTCAGCACTGCAGTCATAGTCTTGTCAGCCCCAAAGCCGGTCACCAGCTCAATATCAATACCTTCCTCTGCAAAGTACCCTTCCTCAATTGCTACATACATCGGTGCGTAAAAAATAGAATGTGCCACCTCGTTTAATGTGACTTTCACAAGCCCCGGGTCGGTGGTGTTGTCACCACAGCCTATGCAGGAAAAACTGCATAATAAAAGCACCAACCCCAGAGCAAGACGTTTAGACAAGGATTTTGCCATAATTGCCTCCATAAAAAAGTTGATGCTTTATTGTATGCTGCGATTTTATATGTGGTGCATAGATTCACTGTAAAATCAAGAAATATTGCAGTTATAAGTGCGCATTAAACTCTGAAGCAGCTTCCGCCCACAAATTCTCTGCACACACTGTTGCTTGGCAGACTCTCGCTGCTGACACCCAGGAAATAATCAAGGAACTTTAGCAGGCGCTCCGCCTCCGGGTATGCCGGGTCATCCGGTGTCACATGGAATAAAAGCGGTTCTGCAAACTGCTTTAGCACAGCCAGTTCGTAAATCAGCACGGAATTAAACATGACATCAGCCTGTTCCTGGAACGGGAAGATGTTTTCCTCTTCGCCACGGCGCACACTAGGCCACATTTGAATGGTCTGGGATGCGTTCTGGCCCCTGGTGCGGGCATCACGCACGATACGGCGAAGCAAACGATTATCCGTGGAAGGAATACGATTATGCTCGTCAATATTCAAGCTAGTCAATGCGCTGATGTAAATTTTGAACTTACTCTCTACCGGCAGGGAATAAGATAACTTATCATTCAATCCGTGAATACCTTCAATAACCAGTAAATCCTCTGCACCCAGCTTCAGCTTGTGATTATTGTATTCCCTACGGCCGGTCTTGAAGTTATAATGTGGCAATTCCACTTCTTTACCACTAAGCAAGTCAATCATATCCTTGTTAAACTGCTCTATATCAATGGCCTCCAGACATTCAAAGTTTGGCTTGCCATCTGCATCAAGAGGAGTATCCACGCGATTTACAAAATAGTCATCCAAAGCAATCGGGTGCGGAATCTTGCCCTGGGTACGCAGCTGAATGGAAAGTCTGTGGCTGAAGGTAGTCTTACCGGAGCTGGTCGGCCCCGCAATCATAATAAACTTCACACCTTCACGGGCAGTAATCATCTTAGCAATCTCACCAATCTTGCGCTCCATCTCAGCTTCCTGCACCAATATCATGTCACTGATATCCCCGGCACAAATGCTGTCATTCAAATCACCGATATTTTCAATACCAATCTGTCTGCTCCATGTATGCCCTTCCTCCAGGGTCTTCCTGAGTAACGGCCTGTCTGTAAAGGCAGGTAACGTATTCAAATCCTCAGCTAACGGAAGTACAAAATAAAAACCTCCCTGTTCCGGAATCAACTCAAAAAGCTGAATTTCTGAAACATCATTCAGGCACGGACCATAAAAATAATCATAGTACCCATCCAAATAACACAAATTCAAGCCATTACTACGTCTGTAGCGGAACAGCTTGGTCTTGGCCTCCATGCCATGTGCTTTAATGATATCCATAGCTTTGTCTTTGGAAAAAATTTGATTAATAACCGGCTTGCCTTCCTTACTAAGCTCCAGCATCCTTTCCTTAATCTGCGCTAAAACCGCCTCGTCTAAATCTGCCATGCCCTTAGTTCGTACAAAATACGCATGGGCAATGGTATATTCTACGATGCAATTCCATGCAGCCTTTTCTCCCAGTATATCAGCAATAGCCTTACACAAAAGCATAATAGCAGTACGCGTAAATGCGCGATAATACACTTGATCTACCTTTCTTTTTTCCATATGGCCTCCTTTCTAGAGCATCCAATAAGGCTCCTCTTCCATAGCCTTCATTACTTTACATTCCGGCATTATTTTGGAAAAATAATCGTATATATACGGCACAAAAAGCTTTTCCACTCCATAATGACCTGCATCAATCACGCAAATCCCCTGTGCCACCAGGTCAATACCGGTATGATGGTCAATATCTCCGGTAATATATACATCCACTCCACTTTTTAATACATCCTTTATCAGGCTTTTGCCTGAGCCCGGACAAACTGCCACCTCACAACACAGTGTTTCAGGACTTCCAAACACTCTGACACTTGACAGCTGAAAAGCCTCTTTGGTAAGTAATGCCACCTCTTCCAAAGTCATCGCACCCTTTAGCTTACCGGTACGCCCTATACCCTCTGTGGCAATCTCATCCTCATAAGTAACCTGCAGCACCTCTGTGTCTAAAAGCTCCAAGCGCTCTGCTGCTGCATCTGCCATACCCATCACATCAAAATTGGTATGCATGGCATAAACGCAAATATCTGCCTGAATCAAGTCTATCATTCTGGTGCCGAACACATCATCGTTAGTAACTCGCTTTACACCTGAAAAAATAAGCGGGTGATGACTTACAATCATGCTGACGCCTGCCTGAATGGCCTGACTGATTACCTGCTCTGTCACATCTACACAAAGCATAACCGTCTCCACCACCTTTTCCCTGCGTCCCAACAACAGTCCCACATTATCCCAGCCTTCCGCAAAGCTGACAGGGGACAAATCCTCTAAGCATTGCATGACATCTTCGCATGTAAACATTTCATCACCTCGCCTGTATTTTACATATTTCTTTTGTATAATTTATCATTATCCCTTTTGCAGTTCTTTTATCATTGCTATTTCTTCAGCAAGTGTCTTTAAACGCTTGACCGCCTGCTCACTGACAGCCTGCTTACTAAGGTGTGCATACAGTTCTTCCTTCTGTTTAAGTGAAAAATCCAGATACTGCATAAGCACCGGATGCCCGTCACGTAATAATAACGGACCATAGGTGAGTGCCACCTCATCCGGCACAGGCTCCTGCCCCGGCTCTATATACATCATAGGATAATACTTACCTTCATCCGATTCTTCCCCATCCTGCTCAAAAACCATATCTTCCTTAACAATATGCCAGCCCATTTCATATATATGCCTGCGGACAAGATTAAGCTCTGACTGTGGCTGCAGTACTGCCCCCTTCATCTTGTCCATTACTGCTCTGCCCTCTGTCATAATGTGCACCATTAACCGGCCACCCATACCTGCACACAAAAAAGCCTCTGCTTCTCCCGGGACCACCTTCCCAAGACCATCGGATAAGCGAAAATCCAGCTTATCGGTTACGCCATAAATCGCTGCATTTCGTCTGGCCTGTTCTAAAGGTCCTGCATTTACATCCATGGCAATAACCCTCTCTGCAATCCCCCTTTTAATAAAAGTAATGGCCACATAACCGTGATCGCAGCCCACATCGCATATGGTACCGCCATGGGGCATCAAACTCACAACCCCTTGTAATCTTTTTGAAAGCTCCATTAGTCTAAATAATCCTTTAACTTGCGGCTGCGGCTTGGATGACGAAGCTTACGCAAAGCCTTTGCCTCAATCTGTCTGATACGCTCACGAGTAACCTTGAATTCCTTGCCCACCTCTTCCAGTGTACGTGCCTTACCGTCATCCAGTCCAAAACGCAGACGGAGTACCTTCTGTTCACGCTCTGTCAATGTTTGTAATACTTCCTGCAGCTGCTCCTTTAATAAGGTATTGGCTGCCGCCTCTGCCGGCACAGGAACATTATCATCCTGAATAAAGTCTCCTAAATGGCTGTCTTCCTCTTCACCGATAGGAGTCTCTAAGGACACCGGCTCCTGACTGATCTTGATGATTTCACGAACACGCTCTACAGGCATGTCCATCAGCTCTGAAATTTCCTCCGGACTCGGCTCACGTCCTAACTCCTGCAAAAGCTGACGGCTGACACGTATCAGCTTATTAATTGTTTCAACCATATGCACCGGAATACGGATGGTACGTGCCTGGTCTGCAATGGCTCTGGTTATGGCCTGACGAATCCACCATGTGGCATAAGTAGAGAATTTGTAGCCCTTGCGATAATCAAATTTTTCTACAGCCTTAATAAGACCCAGATTTCCTTCCTGAATCAAGTCTAAGAAAAGCATACCACGCCCTACATAGCGCTTGGCAATGCTGACAACCAATCTGAGATTCGCCTCTGCCAGACGCTTTCTGGCATCCAAATCTCCCTCTTCCATTCGTCTGGCAAGCTCAATTTCCTCCTCTGCACTCAAAAGAGGGACCTTACCAATCTCCTTTAAATACATTCTGACAGGGTCCTCGATGCTGACACCATCCGGAACGGTCAAATCAATATTTTCAATATCCAGCTCCTCTCCATCACTTAATAATATATCATCATCAAGAGCCAGCAGGTCATCATCTTCTGAAATACGCAGTACATCTATGCCTGTTTTTTCTAAGGTAGTAACCAACCTGTCAATCTGATCAGGAGTAAGCTTGAGCTCTGCCATAAATTCAACTACTTCACTATATTCTAAGGTTTTATTTTTCTTTGATTTGCCTAATGCTAAAAGGCCCTTTACCTTTTCCTCGTATTTTGCCATTGTATTCTCGTCCATCATGGTTCCATCCTTCCATTATTAAGTAGTATGAGCCTAAGAAAGTAAAATATGTACTTTCGCAAGCTCTTCTAACGCTCTTTTTCCGTCAATAACCTGCTGCAACGCATTTACATCAGATCCCAGCTTGCCTGTATAGTACTCATAACTGTTTTTCTTCACTGCATACACAATATCACGCAGTGCTTTTTCTTTGTCCTGTTTGGTCTCTATGCCCTCTAGCTTGGTATGGAACATAGATGCCACTTCACGCTGCTCTTCCTCTGCCGTAAATTGTGAGAGTATGGCCGCGGGATTATAATTGCCCACGCTTAAGTCCTTAAAAAGCATCCCGGCGACTCTTCCGTAAAGCTCTTCGGTAAAATCCGAAGGCTTGATATATTTGGAAATTTGCTTATATATATCAGGCTCGTCCGTAATCCAGGTCAGAAGCATACGCTGCGTACGCTTTTTGTGGTCTTCTACCGTCTGACGCTTCTGAATGCCGGATTTGGGCCGCTCCACAGGCTTGGCTCCGCCGGTCTGAGCCGCATACTGGTTCACTAGCTTACGCAAATTGTCTGCTCCGATAAAATACTCTCTGGCAACGGCCTGAATATAATTTTCCCGTTCCAATTCAATCTCAAAGCCACACAGCCTGCGGGCAATTTCCTTGTGGAAAGAGCTCTGCCCCTGAGGATCCTCCATATTATACTCTCGCTTCAGCATACGTATTTCAAACATAAAACTGTTCTCTGCCTGTCTGATGCGTTCCCCAAATGCTTCTCTCCCCAGATTTTTCATAAATTCATCCGGATCCTTGTATGGCTCCAAATTAATAATTTTACCTGTAAGCCCGGCTTCCTTTAATATTTCCAGGGCTCTCAACGCTGCCTTTACTCCGGCACCGTCACTGTCGTAGCTAAGCAATACTTGGTCTGTGTAACGCCTGAGTAAATTGGCCTGTCCAGAAGTAAACGCTGTACCAAGACTGCGCCCCGCCTGCGTAAAGCCTGCCTGATGCATGGCGATAACATCCATATAACCTTCACAAAGAATAAAATTCCCTGCCCTGCTGGTACGTGCAAAATTCAGTCCATATAGGTTACGGCTCTTATCAAAAACCATAGTTTCCGGACTGTTTAAATACTTGGGAGTACCATCCCCCATCACTCGTCCACCGAAACCGATGACTTTGTGGTTAATATCCTGAATAGGGAATATAACTCGATTCCAGAACTTATCATGTAGTCCATAACGCTCGTCAAAAGCAGAAATCCCTGCCTCCACCAGCAAATCGTCGCTATAACCTTTGCTCTTTAAATAGAGAGTCAAATCATTGGGTGTCTTTAGTGCATAACCAAGACCAAATTTCTTCATGGTCTCTTCACTAAGCTGCCTGCTCACAAAGTAATCACGCCCCTGCTTTCCCTTATCGGTACGCAACTGATAATAAAAATACCTGGCCGCCTCTTTGTTAATCTCCAAAAGCCTTGCCTTTTTGGACTGCTTTTCCTTGGCCTCTGCAGAAAATTCCACCTCCGGCAGCGCTACACCTGCCCTTTCCGCCAAAAGCTTCACGGCCTCCGGAAAAGTATAATTTTCATAATTCATAATGAAGCTGATAACATTGCCCCCCGCTCCGCAGCCAAAGCAGTAATAAATCTGCTTATAACCAGATACGGAAAAGGACGGGCTTTTTTCATTATGGAAAGGACATAGCCCAAAATAAGAGCTACCCTTTTTTTGTATTTTGACATAGCTGCCAATCACGTCAACTATATCGTTTTTGGTCCTAACCTCTTCTATAACTTCATCAGGATAATACATGAAATCCTTCCTTTTCTAATGTTAACCCTGCCAGGACTTTGGTACATAAAAGGACTCAAAGGTGGCAATTACAAACTTGTCACTCATAGAGGCAATATAATCACATATCGCAATCTCCCTTGGTGTCCCCATGTCTACCAGTTTAAGATAATCCTTTGGCAGTAAATCTATACGTGTTAAATAATATTGATACAAGGTCTCAATCAGGCGTACAGCCTTGACCTCCTCTGCCTTCACTGCTTCATTCTCATACACTTCTATAAACAAAAACTTACGCAGCTTCATCATGGCATTCCACACATCCTCTGACATAATAATATCAGGCTGACCCTGAGAATGAGTCACAATGTCATGAATCATATGATTCAGGCGTTCCTTGCAGGTCTCACCCAGCACCTGTCTGATTTCTGCCGGCACATCACTTTCCTTTAATATGTTGCCACGGATAGCATCGTCCATGTCATGATGTATGTAAGCCATTTTGTCGGAAAGACGTACAATCTTGCCCTCTAACGTAGCCGGCATACCGGCTGTCTGATGATTGCGGATGCCATCCCTAACCTCAAAGCTTAAATTTAGACCCTTACCGTCCTTTTCCAAAACCTCTACCAGACGCACACTCTGCTCACTGTGCTCAAATGGATATGGACATACGTTATTTAATGCCCTTTCACCGGCATGTCCAAAAGGAGTGTGCCCCAAATCATGCCCTAAAGCAATAGCTTCTACCAAATCCTCATTCAGACGAAGAGCCTTGGCAATGGTACGGGCATTCTGACTAACCTCCAGCGTATGGGTCAGACGGGTGCGGTAATGGTCACCGTTAGGTGTCAAAAAAACCTGCGTCTTATCCTTTAAACGCCTGAATGCCTTACAATGCAGGATACGATCTCTGTCCCTTTGATAAATCGGTCTGATATCACAGGGCTGCTCGTAGCGATCCCTGCCCTTGCTCTTACAGCTTAAAGCCGCAAAAGGACTTAAATATTGTCTTTCCCACGCTTCCTGACTTTCTCGAATTAGTTTGTGCTCTAACATTTAGAAAACACCTCCCTGCCCCAAACAGATACCTGTACGGTTCCTTATTAAAGTGCTATATAATATATATTCTGTGAGAAGACCCCGAAATCCTTTTTTATCCCACTAATCCTATCACAATAGGAACAAAAATTACAGTCAATA
>JAZRRW010000063.1:0-4246 GCA_045651105.1 Lachnospiraceae bacterium | reverse complement strand
CAGAAAGCCTACGCTACCGCAGACACCGCTACACACAATCAAGGAAGCTTTTTGCTGATCGACAGAGCCAACTATGTGAATTATTGATTATATGTAGTAAATTTTCAACGGAATCTAGCTTATTATAGTTGAATGGTTTGTATGTTCTGCGCCCATGTAGTACTACAGAAAAGGAAGGTATCACACGCTCGTTTATGGGGTCATTGAAAGGCGCCGGTCCTTAGCGAGACGAGGCATAAGTGCCGAAGTCGAGCTTAGTACCGCTGCAGCCTTTCGTTGAGCGGAAGCGTCCCCAAAAATGAGCGTGTGATACCTTCTTTTGTTGAAGCATTAAGAAGGGCCGCAGCCCTACAAATCGAAATTTACAACGGTTCCTTCGCCGCCATTCCCGCTTTACGCGGATATTTTTTCGGTGTACCACTTTTCTTTTCAATCACAAAAAGATTTCTATATATATCACTATCCGGTAAATAAAATGCCACTTGTTCTTTTATTTTTCCTCCTAGGAGAAATATAGCATTTTTGGCTTCGTTTGCTTCATCAGAAATTTTTTCAGACTTATAGGAAACAAAGCAACCTCCGACTTTTACAAATGGTATGCAGTATTCTGAAAGTGTGGAAAGATTTGCTACAGCTCTGCTTACACATATATCATATTTTTCTCTTAGTTTATCCGGCTTAGCAAAATCTTCTGCTCTTCCATGGATAGTATCAATATTATCAAGGCCAAGCTGTAAAATAACTTCATTCAAAAATTTAATACGTTTATTTAAAGAATCCAGAAGAGTAACTTTTAAATCAGGAAAAGCAATTTTTAGCGGAAGTCCTGGAAAACCTGCACCTGTACCAATGTCAATTAAAGAGATTTCTTTATCTCTTAAATCAATAGCCTTTATTAAAGACAGGCTATCGATAAAGTGCTTTTTCATAACCTCTTCGAATTCTGTGATACCGGTTAAGTTCATAAAAGAATTCCATTCCACCAGTAATTCATAATATTGCATAAACTGCATTATCTGTCTATCAGTCAAATTTATATTTAGTGCAGTCAAATCTTTTTCAAATTGCAATGTATTATACATAAAAAGCCTCACTTATACAAATAAACTTTAAATCAATTTACCTATATTTAATATAATTATCTAATTAATTAACATAAAAAACACTTGTAAGATTAATACTTATGCTTTGCGCAATGATTCCAAATATACTAAAAGTACACTGATATCTGCAGGGGACACACCACTTATACGGCTGGCTTGTCCTACAGATACCGGTCTGAAAGCTTTTAACTTCTGGCGTGCTTCAATTCTTAAGCTAGGAACATCATCATAATCAAGTGTTTCCGGAATTTTTTTCTTTTCCATTTTCTTATACTGCTCTACCTGGCGAAGCTGACGTTCAATATAGCCTTCATATTTTAATTCAATTTCAACCTGTTCGATTACATCATCAGGTAAAGATTTTCTTTCCGGGTCAATTTCAGCTAAAATTTCATAACTGAGCTCAGGTCTGCACATCAGCTCGGCCAGAGAAGTACCTGTTTTTAAAGCACTGCTCTCATGTCTGGCCAAAAACTCCTGAATTTTTTTATTGGCACCAATTGGTGTATCCTTCAGTCGTTGTACCTCTGCTTCAATCTGCTCTTTTTTTATTAAAGTAGCATTATATACTTCTTCAGATACCAGTCCAACTTCATACCCTATTTTTCTAAGACGCATATCTGCATTATCCTGACGAAGTAATAAACGATATTCTGCTCTGGAAGTCATCATACGATAAGGTTCAAAATTTTCCTTGGTAACTAAATCATCAATAAGTACACCAATGTAAGCTTCAGAACGATCTAAAGTAATTTGTTCTTTACCCTGACAATATAATGCAGCATTTATTCCTGCAATAAGTCCCTGGGCCGCTGCTTCTTCATAACCGGAGCTTCCATTAAACTGCCCTCCACAGAATAAACCGCCAATACTTTTTGTTTCTAATGTAGCATATAATTCTCTTGGATTAATACAATCATATTCAATTGCATAAGCATTTCGAACAATTTTACAATTTTCCAGACCGGGAACAGTACGATACATTGCAAGCTGCACATCCTCAGGCAGACTGGAGGACATGCCACCTACATACATTTCATTGGTATACAAACCCTCCGGTTCAATAAATACCTGATGGCGCTCTTTATCTGCAAATTTTACTACTTTATCTTCTATAGAAGGACAATATCTTGGACCGGTACCCTCAATTACACCTGCATAAATAGGGGAACGATCTAAATTTGCACGTATAATATCGTGTGTCTTTTCATTAGTATAGGTAAGCCAACAGGATACTTGTTCCTTCTGAACAGACTCAGGATCGGTACTGAAAGAAAAAGGTATTACTCTCTCATCTCCCAACTGCTCTTCCATCTTGGTAAAATCAATGCTACGCTTATCCATACGGGCAGGAGTACCTGTTTTAAATCGACGCATTTCCAATCCTAAATCACGTAAAGACTGTGTTAAATGAGTAGCAGCCTGCAAACCATTAGGACCGGTATGTGTAATAGCTTCTCCACAAAGACATCTTGCATTTAAATAAGTACCGGTACATATAATTACTGCCTTTGCTTCATAAACAGCACCGGTAAAAGTTTTTACACCGGTAATATATTTTCTTCCATCACGTTCTTCTGTTAACATATCACAAACTTCAGCCTGCTTTATAGTTAAATGCTCCTGATTTTCAAGAACACATCTCATTTCTCTGGTATAATCACTTTTATCAGCCTGAGCACGTAAAGAATGTACTGCCGGTCCCTTTGATACATTTAACATCTTAGACTGTATAAAAGTTTTATCGATATTTTTACCCATTTCACCACCAAGAGCATCTATTTCTCGAACTAAATGTCCCTTGGAGGAACCACCTATATTTGGATTACATGGCATAAGCGCAATACTGTCCACACTTACAGTAAAAATAACAGTTTCTAATCCCATTCTGGCAGCTGCAAGTGCAGCCTCACACCCTGCATGTCCGGCACCTATAACACAAACATCTACCTTTTCTCTTATTTCACGCATTTTCATCACTCTTTCTATATTACTTACCCATACAGAACTTAGAAAAGATTTCATTAACCAAATCCTCTCCAACTTCTTCACCTATTATTGTACCTAAAGATGCATATGCACTCATTAAATCAATACTCAAAAAATCTTCCGGCATATCATCATCTATACTTCTCTTCACCATCTTAAGGCTCTTTTCCGCACCAATTAAAGCTTCCTTATGACGTATATTCGTTATATATACTTCATCATTAAATGATATTTCTCCATGAAAAAACATTTGCTTTATTTGTTCCTCGAAAATATCGATACCGGTATTTTCTTTGGTAGAAGTTTTAATAATCGTAATATTTTCTGCTGCTTCTCCAATATGCTCTAAAAGAGTGATTTTTAATTCTTCCTCTGTAACTACTGTATCTAAATCAGTTTTATTTAATAAAACAATAGATTTTTTGGTCTTCATGAAGTCCATGATAGCAAAATCACTTTCATCCATTGGAACAGAGCTATCCACAACATAGATTACTAAATCAGCCTTTTCTGCACATTTTAGTGCACGTTCTACACCTATTTTTTCAACAATATCCTCTGTTTCACGAATACCGGCTGTATCTATAATATTTAAACCTATTCCATGAAGCTTAATATTTTCTTCCAAAATGTCTCTGGTGGTGCCTGCTATATTTGTTACAATAGCCTTTTCTTCACCAACCATAATATTCATTAAAGAACTTTTTCCTGCATTTGGCTTTCCCAAAATTACAGTATGAATACCTTCCTTTAACATCTTGCCGTTATCTGCAGAGTCAATTAATTTAGTAATTTCAGACATTAAACTATTAACTGTAGCAGATATTCTATCATGAAAACCATCCAAACTAATGTGCTCAGGATCATCCAACGCAGATTCTATAAAAGCAATCTCATAAAGAATACGCTTTCTCATGGAAATTACTGCATTTGAAACACTACCCTTTAACTGAGCTGTACCGGCTTGAAGAGCAAACTCATTTTTGGAATGAATAATATCAATGACTGCTTCTGCCTTAGATAAATCAATTCTTCCATTTAAAAATGCTCTTTTTGTAAATTTTCCCGCATCTGCTAATCTTACATCTTTAGACAATATAAGCTCTAATATTTTCTTTACAAAAATAAATCCACCGTGCCAATTTATTTCTATT
>JAZRRW010000062.1:0-25422 GCA_045651105.1 Lachnospiraceae bacterium | reverse complement strand
TCCATAAATAACGGCTACCCGGACGCTTACTTTGTTCAATTAGGTCAAATCGAAAATGGTGTAAACGAAAGGGCAGTTCCCTGCAATGTCAAAACTGCTTTTTCGTTTACCCCATCATCGATTCTAACCTAAAGAATTTGTCAATCAATATATATTTCTCTTATAGTTGAACATCCTGTTGTAAGCTGCGGTGTATCATCATTAATCATTCCTTCAAAATCCTTATGAAGGTGTCCTGATAGAATTCCCTTGATGTTCTTGCAAGTAACAATAAAATCAAAAGCATCCGCTGTTATTGAATCTTGTTTTTGTTGCTCATATCTATCAGGGGTATAACTCTGCATTAGTTCTTCAGGAACAGACATAAGATATGCAGGGTCACCCTCTTGTTTAATTACAAAATCATATAATACCCTTGTGTATAAAGGTATATGAACACAAAGAATTACGGGATATTCTTTTTCTGTTTCCCTTTTCAGAAAATCAAGCTGTTCTTGTTCGAAAAGATAATAAGAATTATCAATAGCAACAAAATTGACTCCGCCGATTATTCTTGAAGAACATCTGATGTCATTTTTGAATATATGCTGAACTCTTGCAAGGCTTATGTTTCTGTAATCGGCATCCTCTTTCGCTTCACCTAAATAGTGACTGAATTCGTGATTACCTGCACTCATAAAGATATCAACCGATTTGCAGAACTCCTCAGTCTTTTCAAAATTCATTTCTGAAACAAAATCTATAAGGTCTCCAGTGTATATAATGGTTCTTTGTTCCTTACTTGCTTTTTCCTTCAAAAATTCAAGGTTTTCTTCTGCTGTGGCAAATACTTTATTTTCTTTTTTGGAAAGTTCAATTTTTCTGTCAATATCTCTGTTATCAGCAAAAGTGATATGGGTATCGCTTGCGTGAAGCACACAAATAGGTTCTTTCAGCCCTATATGAAAATAATTTTTTATAATTTGCATTTATCACACCTCAAAATTCCAGTTTTAGAATTATTTAATTTATTCTATCACACAACTCTAAGTTACACAAACTCCTGGAAGATCATTGCTCTGGAGTGGAACTTTTTTACGTACATCCGCCATTCTCTCCGGTCTTTCAAATATTATCTGAATTTTTTTGGTGTAATAACTACTCTTCTATATGGTTCATCACCTTCGCTATGGGTAGTTACATATTTATCATCCTGAAGTGCCGCATGAATAATGCGTCTTTCATAAGGATTCATTGGCTCTAAAGATACGCTTTTACGAATTCTTTTAACTTTGTGAGCCATATTCTTTGCAAGATTTTCTAAGGTTGCTTTTCTTCTTTCACGGTAATTTTCAGTATCCACCTTAACACGAACATAATCTTCCGTATCTTTATTGGCTACTAAGGATACTAAATACTGTAAAGAATCTAAGGTCTGACCACGCTTACCGATTAACATTCCCATATCATCACCTGCTAAATCGATATTCATAAGCTTTTCTTCTTCATTGTAATCAATGTTTACAACTACTTCTACATTCATTGCAGCAAACACATCTTTTAAGAAATCTTTTACAATGTCCTCTAAAGTAGCCTTTACTCTTGCTTTAATAATAGCAGGCTTTGCACCGAAGCCAAGGATACCTGCCTTACCTTCTTCTACAACTTCGTACTCTAATTTATCACTTGTAATTGCAAACTGCTGACAAGCTGTAGTAACAGCATCATCAACCGTTTTTGCTGAAATCTCTATAAATTCCATTATTTTACCCTCATTTAAAATCATTAAAACTATTTATTATTTGCGTTATAGTTTTTAACCATATTTGCCTTTGCAGAAATACTTCCACCGGAAGACTTTTTGCCGGATTTAGAATACTTTTCTAATTCCTTCATCTTAGCTTCTCTTTCTTCAAGGGTCATTTTATAAACCTCCTTGAAGCTTGCATTGCTGCTGATATTTCTGGTATTTGTACTTGCAACCTTATTTAAGCTTTCAGTCTGTGCTAATATCTTCTGATTCTTTGCATGACGCTTCTTTGCTTTTTCAGCTGCCTTTTCTTTATTCTTATCAACTAAAGCTTCAAAATCCATTCTGTCAATATACTTATTAACAGCAACCTGCTGTACACCTCTTACTACTGCACCGGCAATCCAATAAATACCGATACCACATGGGAAGGATAAACAGAACCATGCAGACATAAAAGGCATAATCATATTCATAGTCTTCATACTGCTTGACATCGTATCAGCCATTTCACTTCCGGATTTTCTATCTTTATTCTCATTGGCTGTAGGAGCAAGCTTTACATTTAACCACTGCGTAACGGCTGCCAGAATAGGAATTAAAGCAGCTGCAATACAAAGACCGATAGCTCCCATTGCAAAAGCTTCCTTCATAATATCCATTGGTGAATTACCAATATTCATGCCAAGGAAATTATTATAGCTTGCGATCTTTTCATAGGTGCTGTTAATATCATTTGCAAGATGAGGAAATTTCTCTGCAAGAGAAGCCCACTCATTGGATGAGGCCATATTTAAGCAATCAATGTAAGTATTTTGTACATACTCTATATTACCGCCTGTAAAGGCTTCATTATTGAATTGATTCATATATCTTGCAGAATTCCTAAAGCCCTGAAGTATTTCAGCTACACCTTCTGTATGAATAAGTTTGTTTACTAATGGAATATAAACATCCTTAATCTTGGATACATAAGCAGGGATAGCATAAATTACCGGATACAAAGCAAAAATGATAGGCATCTGGATAAGTAACTGTAAACAAGATCCCATAGGAGAAACACCATATTTATCATAAATTGCCTGTGTTTCTTCCTGTTGCTTCATCATGGAAGCCTGGTCCTTCTTACCCTCATACTTTTTCTGAATAGCCTTCAGCTCAGGGTTCATTTTTGCAGAAAGCTTGGAAAATTTCTGCTGCTTAACTGTCATCGGCAACATTAATAAATAAACGATAATTGTAAAAGCTATAATACTTAAACCGATGTTTGGAATGCCAATGAAATCTAATGCATTAAATATGACATCCATAATAACGCCCAGAATCTTCGAAATCCATTTAATAATAGGAGTACTCGTCTGGGTTAATAAAATACCTTGCATAAAACCTCCATTTTGTACCTTAAGGTACCGGATCATATCCACCTTTAGAGAAAGGATTACATCTGAGAATCCTCCAAGCAGCCAAAAGTCCACCTTTTATGGCTCCATACTTTTGTATGGCCTCTAATCCGTACTGGGAACAGGTAGGAATATAAGGACATTTGGTACTTTTTAAAGGGGATAAGTACTTTTGATATAGTTTAATTAAAAAAATAAATAATTTCTTCATCATACACGAATTGCTCCATAAAATTATCTATTCCATGAGAAATAAATTTTAATCATCTCATGAAGCTTTGATAGATGTAGGAGTGCGCTCTCTACCTCATAATAACCTACGGTAGCTGCACTCTGGCGCGCTATGATTACGATATCCAAACCACTATTGAATATCCCTTCATGTAATCGATAGCTTTCTTTGATGAGTCTCTTGACTCTGTGTCTTACGACACTGTTTCCCACTTTTTTGCTGACAGAAATACCCAGTCTGTTACTGTCCGTCCCATTTTCCAACACATACATCACTAAATATTTATTAGCGAATGATTTACCGGCCTTGTAAACCTTCTGAAAATCTCTGTTGCTCTTTAATGACTCTGTAAAAATCATAAAAACCTACTCGAAACTACCTTATAAAGAAAATAGGCCACAAGCACGTGACCTATTAATATTATGCGGATAATTTCTTTCTTCCCTTTGCACGTCTAGCAGCTAAAACTTTTCTTCCGCCTGGAGTACTCATTCTTGCTCTGAAGCCATGAACTTTAGATCTCTGTCTCTTTTTTGGCTGAAATGTCATTTTCATAATCGAAGCACCTCCTTCTTAGATGATAACCTCTATTGTAAAGGTATATTAATTGTTTCTTTGTTGGAAAATTCTATATTATTCTAAAGGAAAATTTGGTCTGTGTCAAGCCCTAAAAAGCCTTAAAATAAAGGATTTTTATGTAATTTTAAGTTATCCACAATATCTTGTGTTATCCATATTAAAACCACAATATATCCACATCATGTGGAATAACTTGTGGAATTATAAATTATTTTATATGGATATTTTTTTAACATAATCAAAAAACCCTTAAAATATGGCATTTGTTCATGTGGATACAAAAATTTATTTATCCACAAAAAAATACGCCTTCGACAATAAATTTAAAAGAATTTTAATAATCTACAAAATTCAAATGTTGAAATGTGGATAACTTATGTGGATAACTTTTTTATTTTGTTTATAACTTTTGAAATAAATATTTGAAATATAAACGATTTTAGGATATTATTATATTGAATGATTATCGTGAAAAATTAGGTGGTTTATACATATGGAATTATTACAAGAACTTTGGTCTACAATCAAAGAAACTATTCAAAAAGAATACGGGTTAAGCTATATATCCTACAATACCTGGATTTTGCCTTTAGAGTTATCAGATGTTGTTGGAAATACAGTTTATATCAAAATACCTTCTGAAAATCAGCAGGCTCTTAATTATATCCAAAATAAATTTAAGGATTTCTTTCAGGTTACTATTACTGAAATGATGGACGAAGAGTTTCAAATTGAATTTATTTTAAATAATAAAGAAGAAACTCTTATTAGCGAGCCTGTTGTGTCCTCTCCTATTATAAACAAAGTAGCATATGAACATACAAACCTAAATCCGAAGTATACCTTTGATACTTTTGTTGTTGGCAGTTATAATAAGCTTGCCCATTCCGCTGCCCAGGCCGTGGCAGAAGATCCTGGACATGCTTATAATCCGCTTTTCCTCTATGGAGGCCCGGGACTTGGTAAGACTCACCTTATGCATTCCATAGGACATCAGATTTTGAAAAAGAATCCTAATTCACATATTTTATATGTTACCAGCGAAGATTTTACCAACGAAGTAATTGAATCCATTCGTAGTGGTAATGCTGCTGCAATGACCAAGCTTCGTGAAAAATACCGTACGGTTGATGTTTTGATGGTCGATGACGTACAATTTATTATTGGTAAGGAAAGTACCCAGGAAGAATTTTTCCATACCTTTAATGCCCTGCATTCTACCGAAAAGCAGATTATTCTGACTTCTGACAGACCTCCGAAGGAAATGGAAACCTTAGAGGAACGTTTTAGGTCTCGTTTCGGTTGGGGTATGATAGCAGATATTAATGCTCCTGATTATGAAACAAGAGTTGCTATTTTACGTAAAAAGTGCGAAAATCTTAATAAGAAGATTGATGACTCTATTATTCAGTATATTGCAAACAATATAAAATCCAACATTAGAGAGTTAGAGGGCGCACTAAACAAAATTTTAGCATTCTCAAAGCTTAACAATATACCTATTACACAGTCCATGGCTGAGGAAGCATTAAAGGACATGATTTCTCCTCATAAAGAGAAAGAAATTACACCGGAGCTTATTTTACAGGTTGTTTGTGAACACTACAATATCAACGAGCAGGCTGTTCTCTCCAGTAAGAAGACCAAAGATATTTCTTTAGTACGGCAGATTATTATGTACCTTTGCAGAGACTGCATTAATGATATGAGTTTGAAAAATATTGCAGAATTCCTTGGCAAAAAGGATCATACCACTATTATGCACGGTATCAGCAAGATAGAAGAAGATATTGATAACGATTACAAAGTTAAAAATAATATTGATGTTATTAAAAAGAAATTGTTATTTTAAGCTTCAGATTGTGGACAAGTTGTGGAAAGATATGTTTAAAGTGTGTGTAAACATGTAGACAACCTATTTTTGTCAATTATATAATGATTTTGTTGATGTGAATAACTTCATACTTATCCAACACTTTTAAACCTATTATTCACATACTTTTGAAGGTACAGATATAGCTTAAAATAAGGCTTTGAAGTACATTTCCACATTTACACGTCCTCTAAGAAGAAGTCTGTTAATAAATATTATAAATAATAACTTTAGCAAACGCTCCACCTTCGTGGATTTAAAAGAAAGGACTTTTACACATGAGAATTATATGTTCCAAACAAAATCTCTTAAACGGTGTTCAAATCGTTTCCAAGGCAGTACCCGGAAAGACTACTATGCCTATTTTAGAATGTATCTTAATTGATGCCAGCAAAGGAGTTATATCCTTAACAGCCAATGATATGGAGCTAGGTATTGAAACTATTGTTGATGGTGATATTGTTGAACCGGGTGTTGTAGCTATAGATGCCAAGTTTTTACTTGAGATAGTACGTAAGCTTCCTGATAATTTTGTAGTTATCAGCACAGATTCAAACTGCAAGACTACAATTAACTGCGAAAAATCCAAATTTGATATAGCCGGTAAATCAGGAGAAGATTTTTCAAAGCTTCCTGTTATATCCAAAAATGAATTTATCGTACTTAGACAGTTTACTTTGAAGGATTTGGTTCGTCAGACCATTTTTTCTATTGCTGACAATGACAACAATAAGATGATGACAGGTGAACTTTTTCAGATTGAAGGAAATCGCTTAAAAGTGGTTTCTTTGGATGGACACAGAATTTCTATTCGTAAGGTGGATTTACGTGAGGAATATACCAGCCGCAAGGTGGTGGTACCGGGCAAAACCTTAAATGAAGTGAGCAAGATTTTAAATGGTGATGCAGAGAGTGAAGTGATGATTTACTTTACGGATAAGCACATAGTATTCGAATTTGGTACTACTACTGTTGTATCACGTCTCATCGAAGGTGAATATTTTAGAATTGATCAGATGTTAAATGGCGATTATGAAACAAAGGTTCATATAAACAAAAAGGAATTATTAAATTGTATTGACAGAGCTACCCTTTTAATCAAGGAAGGGGATAAGAAGCCTATTATCATGAATATTTCTGATGAGTCCATGGAGCTTACTATTAATTCCGTAGTAGGAAGTATGAATGAAGAAATAGACATTACCAAATCCGGCAAGGATTTAATGATAGGTTTTAATCCAAAGTTTTTAATTGATGCACTTAGGGTTGTGGATTTAGAGGAAATTGATATGTATATGCTTAATCCAAAATCACCTTGTATTATCAAGGATGAAGAGGATACATTTATTTATTTGATTTTACCTGTAAACTTTACTACAGCCAGATAATTATAATAATTCTCAGAGGTATTTTCATGCAGAAAATTTTTATAAAAGATGAATTTATTAAGCTTGGTCAGGCTTTGAAGCTTGCCGGTCTGGTGGACAGCGGGTTAGATGCCAAATATGCTATTCAAGAGGGCGAGGTTACCTTAAATGGTGTTGTAGAGACACAAAGAGGTAAAAAATGTGTTTCTGGAGATGTTGTTTCTTTTGAAGGAAATTCTTTTGTAATTGAAGGAAGCTCCAAATGATTATTAAGTCTATAGAACTTGCAAATTATCGCAATTATGATAATCTTTTGCTTAATTTTGATAAAGGTGTTAATATTTTATATGGTGACAATGCGCAGGGTAAAACTAATGTATTGGAGGCCATTTATGTATCTGCTACCACGAAGTCACACAAAGGAAGTAAGGACAAGGAAATTATCAAATTTGAGCAGGAGGAAAGTCATATACGCAGTATGATTGAGAGGCACGATATGGAATATCGTGTGGATATGCATCTGCGTAAATATAAATCCAAGGGAATTGCTATTAATGGCCAGAAAATTAAAAAAGCTTCTGAGCTGATAGGCCTGTTAAATGTAGTATTTTTCTCACCTGAGGATTTATCCATTATTAAGGATGGTCCAAGTGAACGGCGCCGTTTTATAGATATGGAGCTTTGCCAGCTGGATAAGAGTTATTTATACAATCTAAATCAATACAACAAAATTCTTAATAACCGTAATAAGCTTTTGAAGGATATTTATTTTAATCCATCCTTAAAGGATACGTTGGATATTTGGGATGAACAGCTGGTTTTTTATGGAACCCAGATTATAAAGAGGCGTGCTGTTTTTGTTGAAGAATTAAATAGCATTATATATGATATACATCGCAAATTATCAGGGGAAAGGGAGGAGCTTTTTATAGCCTATGAGCCTGATACGGATGCAGAAATTTTTGCTGCAAAAGTGCGTATAAACAGGGAACGTGATTTAAAGCTCTCGCAGACTACTGCCGGACCTCACAAGGATGACTGCATATTTAAGATTGGTGATTGTGATATACGTAAGTTTGGTTCTCAAGGACAGCAAAGGACAGCTGCTCTTTCCTTGAAGTTATCAGAGATAGAGTTAGTAAAAAGAGTGACTAAGGATACTCCTGTTCTTTTATTGGATGATGTTTTGTCTGAGCTTGACAGTAACAGGCAAAATCATTTATTAAACAGTATTGGTGATATTCAGACTATTATTACATGTACGGGTCTGGATGATTTTATCAATAATAGATTTGAAATTAATAAAATTTTTAAGGTTACTGCAGGTGTGGTAACAAGCGAAAATTAATATTTTTATTAGACTGAAAGGATAAGGTGACATCATGAGCAATGAATATGGTGCAGACCAAATACAGATTTTAGAGGGGCTGGAAGCAGTTCGTAAGAGACCTGGTATGTATATAGGCAGTACTTCCAGCAGAGGTTTACATCATTTGGTTTATGAAATTGTAGATAATTCCGTAGACGAAGCATTAGCCGGATTTTGTAATAAAATTATAGTAACCATTAATGAGGATAATTCTATTACGGTAGAAGATAATGGTAGAGGTATTCCAATTGGCATAAATCAAAAGGCAGGTAAGCCTGCAGTTGAAGTAGTATTTACAGTGCTGCATGCCGGTGGTAAATTTGGAGGTGGCGGATATAAGGTTTCCGGTGGTCTTCATGGTGTAGGTGCTTCTGTAGTAAATGCCTTGTCTGACTGGTTAGAGGTTACTATTTATCAGGATTGTAAAGTATACAGACAGCGCTATGAAAGAGGTAATGTATGTTATTCTTTAGAACAGATTGGTGTATGTGAAATAGAAAAAACAGGTACTACTGTTCGTTTTAAACCGGATGCTACTATTTTTCAAGAAACAACCGTTTATGAATTTGATATATTAAAGCAAAGACTTCGTGAAATGGCCTTTCTTACGAAGGGACTTCGCATTGTTTTAGTGGATAAACGTGTTGAAGAAGCTGTTAATATTGATATAGAAGCGCAGAATTCTCAAATTTCAGAGCTTTTGGAAAGAGCTGCAGCGGATGCTCAGGATGAAGGTCTGGACACAACTGTTCAGATGGCAGAGGAGCAGTCCAAAAAGAAAGAGAAAAAAGCGGAATTTTATTACGAAGGTGGTATTAAAGAATTTGTCAGCTATTTAAATAAATCCAAAGAAGGTCTTTATGAGGATATTATGTACTTTGAAGGGACTAAGAATGATGTTTATGTAGAGGTTGCAATGCAGCACAATGATTCTTATACCGAAAGTATTTATAGCTTTGTTAATAATATAAATACACCGGAGGGTGGTACTCACTTAGTAGGATTCAGAAATGCCTTAACTAAAACCTTTAATGATTATGCAAGAAGTAATAAATTATTAAAGGATAATGAGCCAAATTTATCCGGTGAGGATATTCGTGAAGGATTAACTGCTATTATAAGTGTTAAAATTGGAGAGCCGCAGTTTGAAGGTCAGACAAAGCAAAAGCTCGGTAATAGTGAAGCAAGAGGTGCAGTTGACAGTATTGTATCTGAGCAGCTTACATACTTCTTAGAACAGAACCCAGTTGTAGCCAAAACAATTTGTGAGAAGTCTGTACTTGCACAGCGCGCCAGAGAAGCGGCTCGCAAGGCCAGAGAATTAACACGTCGTAAGACAGCTTTGGATAGTATGACTTTACCGGGAAAGCTTGCTGACTGTACAGATAAGGACCCAAAAAATTGTGAGATTTATATTGTAGAGGGTGACTCTGCAGGAGGAAGTGCAAAGAGTGCCCGTGCCAGAGCAACTCAGGCTATTCTTCCACTGCGTGGTAAGATTTTAAATGTAGAGAAGGCGCGCCTTGATAAAATATATGCAAATGCCGAGATTAAGGCTATGATTACTGCATTTGGTACCGGTATTCATGAAGACTTTGATATCAGTAAGCTTCGTTATCATAAGATTATTCTGATGACAGATGCCGACGTTGATGGTGCTCATATCAGTACTCTTCTGCTTACCTTCCTGTATCGTTTTATGCCGGAGCTTATTAAGCAGGGACATGTATATTTAGCACAGCCGCCTTTGTATAAGTTAGAGCGTAATCGCAAGGTTTGGTATGCTTATAGTGACGAAGAGTTGGATTCTATTTTAAAGGAAGTCGGTCGTGACCAGCAGAATAAAATTCAGCGTTACAAAGGTTTGGGTGAAATGGATGCTGACCAGCTTTGGGAAACTACCATGGATCCGGAAAAGCGTATTTTACTTCGTGTAGATATTGATGAAGAAACAGAATCCGAAATCGACTTAACCTTCACTACTTTAATGGGTGATAAGGTTGAGCCACGTAGAGAGTTTATTGAAGCAAATGCTAAGTTTGTAAAGAACCTCGATATTTAGTAGAAAGGATTTAAGATGGACGATCAGATTTTTGATAAAATTCATGCCGTGGATTTAAAGAAAACCATGGAAACCAGTTATATAGATTATGCTATGAGTGTAATTGCAGCCCGTGCACTTCCGGATGCCAGGGATGGTCTTAAGCCTGTACAGCGCCGTATTTTATACTCCATGATTGAATTAAACAACGGTCCGGATAAGCCTCATCGTAAAAGCGCCCGTATCGTCGGTGATACCATGGGTAAATATCATCCTCATGGTGACAGCTCTATTTATGGTGCTTTGGTTAATATGGCCCAGGAGTGGAATACACGTTATCCACTGGTAGATGGTCATGGTAATTTTGGTTCTATGGATGGTGATGGTGCCGCAGCTATGCGTTATACTGAGGCCCGCCTTACCAAAATTTCTATGGAGATGCTTGCAGATATCAATAAAGATACTGTTGATTTTACTCCAAATTTTGATGAAACAGAGAAAGAGCCTGTTATATTACCTAGCCGTTATCCAAATCTTTTGGTAAATGGTACTACCGGTATTGCAGTTGGTATGGCAACTAATATTCCTCCTCACAATTTACGTGAGGTTGTTGGTGCTGTTGTCAAAATTATTGATAATTATGTAGAGGAAAATCGTACAACAACTATTGAAGAAGTTATGGACATTGTAAAGGCTCCTGACTTCCCTACCGGTGCTACTATATTAGGTACCCGTGGTACAAATGAAGCTTACAGAACCGGACGTGGCAAAATTAAAGTTCGTGCAGTAACGGATATTGAGACGTTGCCTAATGGCAAGAGTCAGATTGTTGCTACAGAGTTACCATATATGGTGAATAAGGCAAATCTGATTATGAAGATTGCGGAGCTGGTTAAGCTTAAAAAAATTGATGGTATTACAGATATTCGTGATGAATCTAATCGTGAAGGTGTTCGTGTTGTAATTGAGCTTCGTCGTGATGCCAATGCTAATGTTATTTTAAATCAGCTTTATAAGCATACGCAGCTACAGGATACCTTTGGTGTTATTATGCTTGCTTTGGTAAATAATGAGCCAAAGGTTATGAATCTTTTGGATATGCTTACTGTATATTTAAAGCATCAGGAGGATGTTGTAACCCGTCGTACCAAGTATGATCTTAATAAAGCCGAAGAAAGAGATCATATTTTACAGGGCTTATTAATAGCACTTGATTTTATTGATGAAGTTATCAGTATTATTCGTAGCAGTGAAAATGTAGGTATTGCCAAGACACGCTTAATAGAGCGTTTCGGTCTCAGTGAAGCACAGGCACAAGCTATTGTAGATATGCGCTTAAAAGCTCTCACAGGTTTGGAAAGAGACAAGCTTGAAAATGAGCACTTAGAATTACAGCAGAAAATTGCTTATTACAAGGATATTTTAAGTGATGAAAAGAAGCTTTTAGGTGTTATTAAAGAAGAAATCACACTAATATCTGACAAATATGGTGATGACAGACGTTCCAAGATTGGTATGGATGATTCTGAAGTTGCTGATGAAGACATGATTGAAAGAGGTGACACAGTCATTGCTATGACTAATTTAGGTTATATTAAGCGTATGACTGTAGATAACTTTAAGGCTCAAAATCGTGGAGGTAAGGGTATCAAGGGTATGCAGACTATAGAGGATGATTTTATAACAGATCTTCTTATGACAACTACCCACCACTATCTCATGTTCTTTACCAATAAAGGTCGAGTATATCGTATTAAAGCATACGAAATTCCTGAGGCAGGCAGAACTGCCCGCGGCACGGCTATCGTAAATTTACTGCAGTTAGAAGCCGGTGAAAAGGTTTCTGCTATGATTCCTATTAAGGAATATGAGGAAGAAACGAACTTGTTTATGGTAACTAAGAAAGGTATTGCAAAGAAAACTTCTTTAATGGAATACCAGAACATTCGTAAAAATGGCTTAAATGCAATCGTTATACGTGATGATGATGAGCTTATAGAAGTAAAGGTTACTAACAAGGATTCTGAAATATTCATGGCTACAAAGAAAGGAATGTGTATTCGTTTCAAGGAAACAGATGTCAGAGCTACCGGTCGAACCTCTATGGGTGTTATCGGTATGAATGTTGACGAAGATGATGAAATAATCGGTATGCAGATTGATAATGATGGTGAAACATTACTTTTTGTTTCCGAAAATGGTATGGGTAAACGTACCGAGGTAAATGAATTCAATGTTCAAAATCGTGGTGGAAAAGGTGTTAAGTGTTATAATATCACCGAGAAAACCGGAAATTTAATTGGATTTAAATCAGTAAACGATGATAACGAAGTGATGATGATTACTACAGAAGGTATTATCATTCAGATTCGCGTAAATGATATCAGTATACTGAAGCGTATTACATCCGGTGTTAAGCTTATCCAGTTAGATGAAGGTGTAAAGGTTGCCCAGACAGCTTTGGTTCAGAGGGAAATACCAACTCCTGAATTTGATTTAGACGAGGAGACAGTTTATGGAAAATAATTCATTAGTCGCTTTTAGGCGAGATATTAAGATTTTAGATGCTACAATCAGAGATGGTGGTATTGTAAATAATTTTGCTTTTACAGATGATTTTGTTCGCAAATTATATGAGGCAAATGTAAAAGCAGGCGTTGATTATATGGAGTTTGGTTACAAGGCAGACCCTGACATGTTCAATGTGAATGATTATGGAAAGTGGAAATTTTCTAAAGACGAGGATATTAGAAAAATCGTAGGCGATAATGATACTGGTTTAAAAATATCTATAATGGCAGATGCAGGCCGTACAAATTTTAAACGTGATATTATTCCACGTTCAGAAAGTCCAATTGATATGATTCGTGTCGCAACTTATATTTATCAGCTGCCGCTTGCTGTAGAAATGATTGAAGATGCACATGCAAAGGGATATGAAACCTGCGTAAATATTATGGCCATCTCCAAGGTTCAGGAAGATGAATTATTAAAGGGTCTCGAAATCATCTGTAAAACGGACGTAGATGTTATTTACCTGGTAGATAGTTTTGGTGTGTTATTTCCGGAGCAGGCATTGAGACTTACCGAGTTATACAAGAGTATTGCAGATAAATACGGAAAAAAGATTGGTGTACATACACACAACAATCAGCAGCTTGCTTTTGCAAATACAATCGAATCTATGCGTGCCGGTGCAAGCTACCTGGATGGTACGGTAAGCGGTATGGGACGTGGTGCCGGTAACTGCCATATGGAATCCTTACTTTCCTTACTTCGCAATCCAAAGTACCGTATTTCTCCAATTCTGGATTTTATTGCAGCAGAAATGCCCAAAATAAAAGAATCAGGTGCAACCTGGGGTTTTGATATACCTTATATGCTGACCGGGGCTTTAAATATACATCCCTCCTCAGCCATAAAGTTTATTAAGGATGGCAGAACTGATTACTCTGAGTTCTACAAAGAGCTACTTGAAGATAACTAAAAAACGGTTTGTGGGGGTAACACCCCCAGACACCGTTTTTTAAATCAGCTTCGTAGTCCATTTACTGCAGTCCCACACATCGGTTGCCAGTCCATCATAAAAATCCGGTTCATGGCAAACCATTAAAATGCTGCCCTTATATGCTTTAAGGGCTCTTTTTAATTCTTCTTTGGCGTCTACGTCCAGGTGATTGGTAGGCTCGTCCAAAAGCAGAATGTTGGTTTCTTTATTGATTAATTTACACAGACGGACTTTGGCCTGCTCTCCACCGGAAAGAACCTTGCAAAGGCTTTCTATGTGTTTGGTAGTGAGACCGCATTTTGCAAGGGCGCTCCTTACCTGATATTGGGTGTATCCGGGGAATTCCTGCCATATTTCATCGATACAGGTAGTGGTGATGTCCTGGCTCATTTCCTGCTCAAAGTAGCCGATTTCCAGATAATCGCCTTGTTCTACAGTACCGCTGATTGGTTTAATAAGACCTAAAATACTTTTTAACAGAGTAGTTTTACCGATACCATTACTGCCTGTCAGAACAATCTTCTGACCTCTTTCCATTTCTAAGTTTAGTGGTTTACTAAGTGGTTCATCATAACCAATTACCAAATCGTGGCACTGGAAAATATATCGTCCCGGAGTTCTGGCTTCTTTAAAGTTAAATTCCGGCTTCGGTTTTTCGTGAGCAAGCTCAATAACATCCATTTTGTCCAGTTTTTTCTGGCGGGACATAGCCATATTTCTGGTAGCAACTCTGGCCTTATTGCGGGCAACAAAATCCTTCAAGTCAGCAATTTCCTTTTGCTGTTTGTTGTAAGCAGCCTCTAATTGAGACTTTTTCATGGCATATACTTCCTGGAACTTGTCATAATCGCCCACATAGCGATTCAGCTCCTGATTATCCATATGATAAATCAAATTGATTACGCTGTTTAAAAACGGTATATCATGAGAAATTAAAATAAAAGCATTTTCGTATTCACTTAAATAACGCTTTAACCATTCAATATGTTCTACATCTAAATAATTGGTAGGCTCGTCCAAAAGTAAAATATCAGGTTTTTCTAACAAGAGCTTACCTAATAAAACCTTGGTACGCTGACCGCCTGATAAATCCGTTACATCCTTGTCAAGTCCAATATCGGACAAACCAAGTGCTCTACCTACCTCTTCTACCTTGGAATCAATCATATAAAAATCATGTACTGTCAGCATTTCCTGAATAGTGCCCAGGTCTTCCATATATTGATACAATTCTTCCTCAGTGCAGTCACCCATCTTCTCACAGATATTATTCATCTGGGCTTCCATTTCATAAAGAAAATCAAAAGCAGAAGCAAGCACAGAACGTATCGTCATGCCCTGCTGTAAGGAAGTATGCTGGTCTAAATAACCAACACGCACATTTTTTGACCATTCTATTTTACCTTCGTCCGGCTGAAGCTTACCGGTAATAATATTCATAAAAGTAGACTTACCTTCCCCATTTGCACCAATTAATCCAATATGCTCTCCCTTCAAAAGGCGAAAAGATACATTATTAAAGATTGCTCTGTCACCAAAGCCATGGGTTAAATTTTCAACATTTAAAATACTCATGAGAACTCCTAATTAATATTTTATTTAACAACAAAATATTACCTAAAAAATAAAAAAAAAGCAATAAACTTTATTAAAACTAAGAAAGTTAATAATTTATTTACAAATTATTAACATTTCGGACGATATATCGTCCAAGCCGTCGACAAAAATCGACTATAATAAAATTATAAAAATTACGTAAGAGGGGTATTTGTATGAAAAGCAGAGAAGCCGTTGTTATCAGATTAGAAAGAATACAGGAACAGAAGGGGGTGTCACCGAGTCAGCTGGCATATATTGCCGGAGTGCATCCTTCCACCGTAAAAAGCATTATGAGTGGAGAGAGCAAAAATCCGGGAATTTGTACGCTTAAAAAGCTATGTGATGGATTGGACGTATCCATTTATGATTTCTTTGAAGACTTAATGTTTAAAGAGCTTGAACAGGAAATCGAGTAATTTGTAAGTAAAAGGGTTTATTATATAAAAACAAATAGGAACCTTCCTAAAGGCAGAGGTTCCTATTTGTGGTGTTTGTTATTACTCAGTTACTTCCTTAATCAACCCCATAATCTTATCAATAGAATCTGTTAGCGCACTCTCTTCCATTGCTTTGTGGTAGGTATGGCGTTTTTCATAAAGCTCATCTACTGCCTTGATTAAGGTATCCTCTACCAAGTCATCTTCGTCCAGAACCATGCTGAAGCCTTGACTTAAGAAGGAATTTGCATTCAAAATCTGGTCGCCGCGGGAGGCCTTGGCAGACAGAGGGATAAGAAGGTTTGGCTTCTTTAATGCTAATAATTCACAAATGGCATTAGCACCGGCGCGGCTGATTACAATATCAGCCATGGCAAATAAATCCTTCAGCTCTTCCTTGACATATTCAAATTGCTTGTAGCCCGGTGTATTCAGTAGTAAATTGTCGATTTTCTCCTTACCGCAGATATGGACAATCTGGTACTTCTCTAATAATGCAGGAAGTGCCTTTCTGACGTAAAGGTTTACATTGGCAGCGCCTAAGGAACCACCGATTACCATAATCACAGGCTTCATATTGTGGAATCCGCATAAATTAAGTCCGGCTTCCTTGGAGCCTGTAGCCAGTTCTTCACGGATTGGGGAGCCTGTAAGGACTGCCTTACCCTCCGGTAACAGATTAAAGGTTTCCGGAAAATTACAGCAAACCTTATGAGCCACTGGAATACATAATTTGTTGGCAAGTCCCGGAGTCATGTCGGACTCATGTATAATGCAGGGAATGCCTAAGCTGGCAGCAGCACGCACTACGGGCACGCTGACAAAACCACCCTTAGAAAAAACTACGTCGGGTTTAAGTTTTTTCAGAGTACTTTTCGCTTCTGCAAAGCCTTTAAGTACCCGGAATGGATCCGTAAAATTCTTAATGTCAAAATAACGGCGTAATTTGCCTGTAGAAATACCATAATAAGGCACGTCAAAATCACCGATAAGTCGTTTTTCGATACCGTCATAGGAACCGATGTAGCTTACTTCAAAACCGGCTTCTTTTAAATGAGGCAGTAATGCAATATTTGGAGTAACATGGCCTGCAGTACCGCCACCTGTTAAAACTATTTTCTTCATATCATCCTCTTATTTTAAATTTCCTGCTAAGGCAGCCTCTAAAGCTTTTGCAAGCTGGTCAGGACAGGAGGTAGCTTTAAAACCACATCTGATACCCGTCAGTCTCTTTATAGCTTCTGTGGCAGGCATACCTTCTACCAAAGCACCAATGCCTTTTAAATTGCCATTGCAGCCACCGGTAAATACCACATTTTTTATAATACCATCTTCTAAATCAAAATCAATATATTGGGAGCATGTGCCCTGTGTTTTGTACTTCATATGAAAACCCTCACTTTGTAAAATACTATTATAATTATACTATCTCGTTTTTGTCGAAAAGTAAAGGAATTTGAGCTACTTTTTGGAGGGGTTTTTTACAATACCTTCTTGTGATATTATATGTAAATTTTTATAATTAACATGAACAAATTTTATAAGGAGGTCAAATATGTTTCAAATTTTGTTGGTAGAAAAAATGAGTAGTACAGGGATGCTTTGCTTTTTTATAGCAAGCATGGCAATTCTATGGTTTTTGGCAGTCAGATATAATTATTTTATAAAAGAGGCCGAAAATATGTCTATCACCAAAAGAAAAGAGCTGAAGGCTATAAAAACAAAGTTTTTAAACAGCTATAGCAGAAAAGAAACAGAGGAAGAAAAATATTTTATACAAGAGAGCATAAATGTAGAGGTTTTTGTGGATAAAGCAGTTAGCCGAATGAAAATAGGTGGATTAAAGCCACACATATGGAGATTTCTTAGTGGACAGAATTTATTAATCAGTATTATTTTTGCAGGTGTGGGAATTTTCAGATCAATTGTGTCTGAAAGAACTATCAGAGAAATTTTACCTTTTTATTTAATTGCCTTTTTGGAATTATATATCTATTTTTCTGTAATAAGCATCTGTGATTATGAAGAAAAAGAGAAGCTTCTACGACTGACCATTATTGAATACATAGAAAATCACATGGTAAATCGTATTCAGGTTGCGAAAGCATTTCAGGCAGAAGAAAAGGTTATTAAGATTTTAGAAGAAGAACAAAGTAAAAAAGAAACGTTTTCGAAGGAAAAGGAGCAGGAGTTGGAGGCACTTTTGCAAGAGTTTTTGGTTTAGTAACCTTGCAATTTAGCTATAAGTTTGATAGAATGTAAAAGAATAAAATATGTGCATATGTGTACAGAAAGAGGTCATTATGAGTAACAAAGTTACATTTGATTATGGAAAAGCATCTTGTTTTATTGCTGACCATGAAATTGAGAATATTAAGGGAATGGCAGAAGTTGCAAAGGCAACCTTACTTGCTAAAACCGGTGCAGGCAATGACTTTTTAGGTTGGATTGATTTACCGGTTAATTATGATAAAGAAGAATATGCCAGAATTAAGGCAGCAGCAAAGAAAATTCAGAGTGATTCAGAGGTACTGTTGGTAATTGGTATTGGTGGCTCTTATCTGGGTGCCAGAGCAGCTATTGAATTTTTAGGTCATAGTTTTGCTAATTGCGTGGACAAGTCTGTTCGTAAGGCTCCGGAGGTTTATTTTGTAGGTAATTCCATCAGCTCTACATATGTAAAGCATTTGATGGATGTCATTGGTGACAGAGATTTCTCTATCAATATGATTTCCAAGTCCGGTACTACTACTGAGCCGGCTATTGCTTTCCGTGTATTCAAGGCTATGCTGGAGGAAAAATACGGCAAGGAAGCAGCTGCAAAGAGAATTTATGCTACTACTGACAAAGCAAAGGGTGCTTTAAAGAAGGTAGCTGATGAGGAAGGCTATGAGACCTTTGTAGTACCTGATGATGTAGGCGGACGTTTTTCCGTACTTACAGCAGTAGGCTTACTTCCAATCGCAGTAAGTGGTGCAGATATCGATGCTCTGATGGCAGGTGCTGCAAGTGCACGTGAAAAAGCAATTAATGCTCCATTTGAAGAGAATGATGCTATGCTTTATGCTGCACTTCGTAATATCCTTTATAACAAGGGCAAAGCAATCGAAATAATGGCAAATTATGAGCCATGTGTTCACTTTGTTTCCGAATGGTGGAAGCAGCTTTATGGTGAGTCCGAAGGTAAGGATCAGAAGGGTATTTTCCCGGCAAGCGTGGATTTAACCACAGACCTGCATTCCATGGGTCAGTTTATTCAGGATGGTACCCGTATTCTGTTTGAAACAGTTATTGATATTGAAAAGAGCCGTGAGGAAATCATTATCGGTACAGAGCCTGTTGATTTAGATGGTCTTAACTATTTGGCAGGCAAGACCGTTGACTTTGTTAATAAGTCAGCAATGAATGGTACTATTCTTGCCCATACAGATGGTCAGGTTCCGAACTTTATGATTCATATTCCGGAAGTAAGCGAATTCTATTTAGGTGAACTTTTCTACTTCTTTGAATTTGCCTGCGGTGTAAGCGGTTATATGTTAGGTGTAAACCCATTCAATCAGCCGGGTGTTGAAAGCTATAAGAAAAATATGTTTGCTTTACTTGGCAAGCCGGGTTTTGAAGCACAGAGAGAAGAATTGTTAAAGAGATTATAATTATGAAAATTGTAGTACTGGAAAGAAACAGCGTAGGTACCGATATTCCTGTGGATTACAGTGAGCTGGGAGAGGTGACCTACTATGAAAATACAGTTACTGCCGAGGAAGTAGCTGAGCGTATCAAGGATGCAGATATTGTGGTGGCCAACAAAGCTCCTGTGGGAGAAGCTGCTTTAAAGGATGCACCAAATGTGAAGTTAATATGTGAGTTTGCTACCGGCTATGACAATGTAGATATTGCATATTGTAAGAGCCGAGGTATTCGTGTGGCCAATGTGGTGGATTATTCCACTGCTATGGTGGCACAGCATACCTTTGCATTAGCTTTTTATGTATCACAAAAGTTGCGTCATTATGATGATTATGTAAAGACCGGTGCCTATGCTGCTCAGTCCCGTTTTTCTAACTTTGATGTTCCGTTCAATGAATTGGACGGCAAGACATGGGGCATTATAGGAATGGGTAATATTGGAAAGCGCGTAGCCCGCATTGCGGAAAGCTTTGGTTGTAAGGTTATCTTCCATTCTGTGACAGGCCGCAGCAAAGTGACGGAATATGAGCAGGTGGATTTAGATACCTTGCTTGCAGAAAGTGATTATTTATCCCTGCATTGTCCGTTAAGTGATATTACACGTGACTTAATTGATGCGAAAGCCTTGTCAAAGATGAAGAAATCCGCTATATTGATTAATGTGGCCAGAGGTCCCGTGGTAAATAACCATGACTTATACGAAGCTCTGGAGACCGGAGTTATTGCAGGCGCAGGTCTGGATGTGGTGGAAAAGGAGCCGATTACAGTGGATAATCCTTTAAGTAAGATTATGGATTCCGGTAAGTTGTACATTACTCCTCACCTAGCATGGGCAAGCGTGGAGGCACGTACCCGCTGTGTAGAGGGTGTTCGAATGAATATTCAGGCATTTCAGAGAGGCGAAGTGCGTAACGTTGTAAATTTATAGGAGAGCTGCATGTTTAATAAGGCAAAAGAACTGTTTTTTAAGTTGTTGGCATTTGCCAAGAAACTATTTATAAAGTACGAAGAAATTATTGTATATTTAATTGTGGGTGTGTTGACCACGATTGTGTCCTGGTTCTGCATGTTCTTTGTGAACATTGTGATTTTCGGTAATCCACTGAATCCAACCAGTGCACAGAATCTGGTTTTGAGTGTGGTAAACTGGACAGCGGGTGTGGCCTTTGCCTTTCCGACCAATCGTAAATTTGTATTTAAGAGCAAAAACCCTCATATTTTTGCAGAGCTGGTGAAGTTTATCATATCCCGCCTTTTCACATTATTCCTGGACATTATCGTTCGTCAGGTAATGGGCTTCATGGGAGTGGATGTATATGTAACTACAGTAGTTTCTGCAGTGCTGGTTATTATTGGAAATTATATTTTCAGTAAGCTGCTGGTGTTTAGGAAGAAGTAAATTTAAGGATAATAAAATGGGCTGTCGGGGAAAGGAGTCACGATATGGAGATGCAAATAATTAGGGAGCTTCTGCATCGTTTTGAAATAGAATATAAGAAAAGAGATCGTTCCGGTATTTACGCCCTGACCTCCCGCGAATTAGCCTACAATTCTAACAAAATAGAAGGCAGTACCTTAACCAAGGAGCAAACGGCATCCTTATTTGATACAGGCATGTTACCACATAATGACGATTACTATCGAGCCAAAGATATAGAAGAAATGAATGGTCATTTTTTGATGTTTAACAAAATGTTGACTACCATATCCGAACCCCTGACACAGGATTTAATCAAGGCTTTTCATTATGAATTAAAATCAGGTGTATTCGAAGACCGGGCTAACGGATATGCTGTAGGAGATTATAAGAAAAGGCCGAATATGATTGGGCTGCACGACACAATAGCCCCTGCTGAAGTATCGACCAAAATGGCAGAGTTATTGGAGTGGTATTACGCACAGAAAGTAACCTTGGAGGTATTGGCTGAATTTCATGCCCGTTACGAAGCTATACACCCATTTCAGGATGGAAACGGCAGAACCGGACGGATTATTTTGTTTAGAGAATGTCTGAAACATGGTATCATGCCGGTTATTTTAGAGGATAATAAACGCATGGAATATATCGAAGGTTTGGCGATTTATCGCGAGACAGGAAGCATTGACGCTCTTGTAAAGCTCTTTGTCAAGGAGCAGGAGGTTTATAGAGTGCAGGTGGAAAAATTTCTTTGCTAATAAGTATAAAATACCCGAAAATCGTTTTTACATAGCGATTTTCGGGTTATAATTTGCCCTTTTGCGGGCTATAAAATTTATGTATTACTTTCTAAGCTCTCGCATAATCTGCTCGGTTACAGCCTTAACGATGGCTTCACTACCTGAAGGTTCGGAAACTGCTTCCACAACGCTTGCACCACAAGGAATATGACTGCCGATAAAATTCATTCTTGAATAAAATTCGAGAGAATCTACATTGTCAAAGGCATTTTCCAGGGTATCGCCTGTAGAGAACACGCTGGTACCTTCAAATAAAAATCCCTTCTTGGTCTTGAGACAGTCTTTAAGCTCCGCAGAAATCTCTCCTGTTGCCTTGTTGTAAGCACCCTTAGGAACTACTCCAAGATAAACATAGTTCTCAGGAAGCACACAATTGTTAACAGGTACATTTTTAATTGCGTAAGCCGTTGAGAATGGAGGCTGCGCATGAATAAGTGCACGAAGCTCGGGATTTTCCTTATACATACGGATGTGGAGCGTCACCTCAGAGGTTGGGTTATACATACCGTTACCGATTTTCTTGCCGCTTGCATCCACCTTTACGATCTTATCAGGTGTAAGGAACACCTTTGATACGCCACTAGGTGTGCAAAAATACTCGTCTTCGCTGAGTTTATAAGAGATATTACCATGCTTTGCGGCAACATATCCCTTTGCATAAAGTCTTTTTCCTATTTCGCAAATAGCTCGTCTTATTTCAAATTCAGAAAGCATAGATTAAAATTCCTTTCAAAATAATTTTATCGCCATCATTGTAGCATAAGTGATAGGAGATTTCAATAGAATGAAAATTGATTTAGTGTATTTATTAAGATTAAATGAAGTTAGAAATAAATATTGTGTAGTAAATTCGCGTATGATATAATAAATTCACTACACAATAGTTATTTTTATTACAACAAGGAGGACTTTATATGTTTGAAAATATTAAAAAGATGTCGAAAACATGCATTGTTTTAGCAATAGGAAATTACTTATGTGTGTTAATATTATTACATTTATTTTCATATGCATGGCTGTAGCAATAAGAAAAATTGCTGCAGAGATGTCAAATGAAAGTACAGAAGTAATGAAGAGAATTAATGATTTAGAAAAGCAGATAGAATATTTACGTAAATAGAAAATGAGGAAGGAATAAGTATTATGAGCAAATTTAAGATTTACATATTATTAATAAGTGTAAGCCTGCTTCTCTGCAGCTGTGGAAGTAAAAGCAAGACCTCAGGAGTAAAAATAGAAGTCCCTGTTATTATGGGTATAACTACATTTGACAACTATGCCTTAGCATTGCAGTTGTATGAGGGTGAGTATCAAAGTGATTTTTCAGCAGGGCCTGGTTTTGGAGCAAATTGGACAGGCAGCTACCAGCTGGCAATCATAAATTGTTCGGACAATTCCGTTGTGGAAAGTTACAAATTAAAGGAATGGGGAGAGTCCATGTGCTTCCATGAGAATGTAGACTTGAAGATAACCGATTATAATCTGGATAATAATTACGAGGTATTAATTGGCCAGTATGCTTCGCAAAATGGCAATGTTTATCATATTTATTATATTACAAAAGATTTAAAGATAGGCCATTATGAGGATATTGGTGAAATCTTTATCAGCAGTCAGGATATGTCACCGGAACTGGAAGTAGCAGACGGAGCCGTAAGATATAGTGTTTATGACAATAGTGTCGGAAAATTAGTTGAGAAAGAAATTAAACTGGAGTCACTTGGGCTTAATCGATAAAGTATAAGAAAAAGCATCTAACGGGAGGGAAAGTATATGTTATTACCTATTATTATTTGGTTGATATCTTCTATAATATGGGGGTTTGCGGCGCAGTCCATTGTTGAAAACAAGGGCTATTATGAGAATTGGTTCTGGTGGGGCTTCTTCTTTGGTATTATTGCAGTGCTGGTAGCGCTTTCAAAGCCTCAGAGTCATGCATACGATGCGGGTAATGTGGACCGCCTTACATATGTGGCAGATACCTATATGGTAGAGAGAAATGGACAGCAGGCAGGCAAGCTAGTTACATCCGGTAAGTGGAAGTGTCATTTCTGTAACAGAATTAATGAATCCTATACTGGTACCTGTGTATGCGGCAGAAGTAAATCCGATACGGAGAACTTTGTAAAACAAAGGGAAGAGGAACAAAAGCAGCAGAGCCGCAAGGCCACAGAAGAGGATGCTATGGATAAGATAAAAAAGCTGAAGGAGTTGCTTGATATGGGCGCCCTGACCCAGGAAGAGTATGATATGAAAAAGAAAGAATTGCTGGCTGAGAAGTGGTAGGAAGGTATAAAATCATGAAATGCCCATATTGTAATAGTGAAATGCAAAAAGGATATATACATTGTCGAGATGGACTTTATTGGACACCAAAAAGGCAATTGGTTTCTGCATTAGCTTCGCTTGCTATAGGGGCGGTTCCAATAGGTGATGATGACTTGTTTAAGCGAAATAAGCAAGCATTTGCTTATAATTGTACTAATTGTATGAATGTTATTATCCCTTACGGAAGGGAAAATTAATTTAATTTAACATATATTGTTTAACCAAAAAGGGGGCCTTATGTTAAGAAAATTATTTATTACATGTATCGTCTTTACTTTAATATTAAGCGGTTGCGGTAATAATAGCAACGAATCAACCGAAACACAGCTAGAAATGCAAAGTGCTATTTCATTAGAGCTTCAAGCAAAGGAAACTGTTGAAGGTACAGAGTCTCAGCAAGAGTCTTCAGAAGACACAAAGGTGGCTCCTAATACGGTAGTATCCTCCAAGGATTATTACATAGAGAATAATTGGAATAAGAAAGTGCTTAATCTTCAAATGGCAGATTTGACACACGATGGTGTGGATGACTATGTAGTGACAATTATTTATGTGGATCCTTCCGTTACCACGGAGGATTCTTCTGAAATACTGTATAATGCAGGGGTAGGTTACATACAAGTTTACGATGGCAGTAACACAGATGGACTGGATGCGTTAGGCACACTGCTTTGGGAAAAAGAATTTGCAGCAGCCCATGCCGGAAATGCACAGGTTAATTTGGTTCATAGAGACGGACTGGATTATTTAATGCCAACAGATATTTATTCCATGATGGGGACTTACTATTTCAATTATGAAGTGCTGTACTTGGATGCAGAAGGAAATAAGCATATCGTGGAAGAGCAGTCATTAAATTATAATACAATTGTAGATGGGGAGCAGGTGCCTCTAAGTGTAGAGCAAAAGCAAGAAATCGCCGGCTTTAAAGAAAAGCTGGAAACATGGTTTGAAGGTGCCACTTTGTTAGTAGCAACAGACGTGGCTTTAAATGAGCAGTTGGTAAGTACTCCGGATAAGCAATATGTTCCGGAAGATTATTATGATGTTGTTTTA
>JAZRRW010000061.1:0-2480 GCA_045651105.1 Lachnospiraceae bacterium | reverse complement strand
GCGGTAGCGTAGGCTTTCTGTCGTAGATGTATATTGGCTGCCATCGTAATCTTAGGTGAAGGGAGAGTGTTATAAAATGCCTTTTTAGACCTTCTGAAATGCGCCGGTCCTTAGCGAGACGAGGCATGGATGCCGAAGTCGTGCTTAGTACCGCTGCGTATTTCTAGAGCGAAAGCGTGTCATAAAAGGCATTTTATAACACTCTCCCCATATACAAGGACTAAAAAGGCAGCCTTCATAAATCTGGAATCAGAAAGCCAAACCGGAATTTACATCTCCGCCACTAATGCCAGTGCAGCTTCAATAGTCTTATCCATATCGTAATATTTGTAATTGCCCAATCTGCCTCCAAAGAAGACCTTTGTTTCCTTATCTGCCAGCTCACGATATCGTGCAAAAAGTGCTCCGTTCGGGCCATCATTAATCGGATAATAAGGCTCCATCCCCGGCTTCCATTCGGTCGGGTACTCGCGGCTGATCACTGTCTTGTCCTGCTTACCGAATTCAAAATGCTTATGCTCGATAATACGAGTATAAGGCACCTCTCGCTCCGTATAATTTACCACTGCATTTCCCTGATAGTTTGGCATATCCAGTACCTCTGTCTCGAAGGAAACTGTACGATACTGCAGCGGGCCATAACAGAAATCATAATATTCATCAATCATACCGGTATAAATCACACGGTCTGCCACGTCCGGATTGTCAGCTATAAACTGTTTAAACTCGGTATCTAATAAAATATCAGTCCCCTCAAACATCTTTGTAATTATAGCAGTATAACCACCCATAGGAATGCCCTGATAACGGTCGTTGAAATAATTATTATCATAGGTAAAACGAAGCGGCAGGCGCTTAATAATAAAGGCCGGTAAATCCTTGCAATCTCTGCCCCACTGCTTTTCAGTGTACCCCTTTACAAGCTTTTCATACACATCCACTCCAACCAAAGACAATGCCTGCTCCTCTAAGTTCTGAGGCTCTGTAATACCCAGCTCTGCAATCTGCTCCTTAATCCTTTCCTGAGCCTCTGCCGGGGTACGGATGCCCCATAATTTACTGAAGGTATTCATATTGAACGGCATATTGTACAACTCATCCTTATACACCGCAATAGGAGAATTTATGTAATGATTAAACTCAGCGAACTGATTAATATACTCCCAGGTTGCTTTGTTGGACGTATGGAAAATATGGGCACCATATACGTGCACTTGAATATCCTCCATTTCCTTTGTGTAAATATTGCCGCCAATATGGTCACGCTTGTCAATGGCGAGACACTTCTTGCCCTGCTTTGTCATCTCATGAGCAAACACTGCCCCAAACAATCCGGTACCGACAATTAAATAATCGTATCTTTTCATCATTAATTAAAACCATATACTTTCTGTGCAATTTTATAAACAACTACAGCCAGCTTACGCCCTACACTGCCCGGTAAATTGACACCAATACCAAGAATAGTATAACGCAGCTTTCTATATAAAGCCTTATCCATCTTCTTTAAATCTGCCCAAAGCTCTTTCTTCATGGCCAGATGCTCCTCTGTCCCGCTTTTAATAGCCAAAATAGAGGAAACCGTAGTAATAATGGACAAATAGTTAAACATGTACTTTTGCAAATAGACATTACTCACATCATGCTTTAGATAGGACTCTGCCATAATTCGATTGACACGCATCTGCTGGTCTAATCTGCGAATCATGACCTTTTCATTTACAGACTGATCATCCCGTCCAATAAAATAGCGGTAAAAATCCACATTCAGATAATACATGCGCTTGACACTCGGTAGCGGATCAAATACAAAAATATTATCCACATAGAAGGTATGCTTTGGCAGCTCTAAGCCACATGCCCGCAACATCTCTGTCTTATAAATAACAGAATGCATCAGTAAATACTTTCCAATCGGGAAAGGCTTCATATCATCCCAGTCAAATACACAGTTTATCGGTAAATACCTGGAATACTCCATTACCTTTTTGTGCTTGGCCCCCTGCTTTTCATACACATAATTGCAGATTAACAGTTCAATATCATCCTGATACACCTCCAGAGTATCCAACACTTGTGTCAGAGCCTCCTCATTCACCCAGTCATCGCTGTCCACAACCTTAAAGAACTTGCCGGTAGCATTACGAAGGCCTGCATTTACCGCCTCACCGTGCCCTCCGTTTACCTGATGAACAGTCTTTACCATAGTGGGATACTTGGCTGCATAAACATCCGCAATCTCTCCTGTTCTGTCCTTGGAGCCATCGTTGACCACCAAAATTTCCACACGCTCTCCACCGGTAAGCAAAGTCTCAATACAATGCTCCATATAGGCCTCTGAATTGTAAGATGGAATAGCCACACTTAATAATTTCTGTGTACTCATATCATTTCTCCATAAATGTAAAGATATATATAATTTTATAATACTATATTTTCAGAAAACATTCCATTATTTTTTTCTTAAAATTTTTTATTTT
>JAZRRW010000060.1:0-24484 GCA_045651105.1 Lachnospiraceae bacterium | reverse complement strand
GGCCTCCGACTTTTTCATGAAAAAGAACTGTTGCACGAATTTGCGGAGCAAGGTATTCAGTTGGTATCCTTGGAAATGATTCCAAGAACCACCCTGGCACAGAAGATGGACGTACAATCCTCTCAGACTTCTTTGGCCGGTTATGTGGCGGTATTAAACGCAGCTGCACGTCTTCCAAAGATTTTACCGATGATGATGACTCCGGCGGGTACCATCTCACCGGCAAGAATCTTTATCCTGGGTGTTGGTGTTGCAGGTTTACAGGCAATTGCAACAGCAAGAAGATTAGGTGCAAGAGTAGATGCTTTTGATACAAGACCTGTCGTAGAAGAACAGGTTAAGTCTCTTGGCGCAAATTTTGTAAAAATAGATTTAGGCGAAATGGGTCAGACCGAACAGGGATATGCGAAGGAATTGACACCGGAGCAGATTGCAAAGCAGCAGGAAGCACAGGCAAAGGTGTGTGAACGAAGCAATATTGTTGTTACAACAGCCAAGGTTTTCGGCAGAAAAGCCCCAAGACTGATCACAAAGGATATGCTGGACAGAATGATGCCAGGAAGTATTGTGGTAGATATGGCAGTTGCCGGTGGCGGTAATGTAGAAGGTTCTAAGCTTGGTGAAACGGTTGTTACAGACAATGGTGTTATCATTATGTCAGGTGATATGCTGGAGAGACAAGTGCCTTTCGACGCATCTAAGATGTTTTCCGGTAATATCACTGCATTCCTTACTCATTTTTATAACAAGGAACAGAAGGAATTGGTAGTAAATACAGAGGACGAAATTATGCAAGGATGTCTCTTGACACAGGGCGGTAAAATCGTTCATGAAAGATTCAAATAGGAGGACTTAAGAATGGTATTAGGAGAAATTATGCTTCTTGTTTTTGTATTTGTTATAGCAGGTTTTTTGGGTGTTGAACTGATTTCAAAGGTTCCGTCCCAATTACATACACCACTTATGTCAGGAACCAATGCTATATCAGGCATCACGATAGTAGGTGCAATCTTGGCAACAGCGGTTGCAGTGAATACAGATGGAATTGTTGCTGAAATTTTAGGGTTTTTAGCCATTGTTTTTGCAACCATAAACGTAGTGGGCGGATATTTGATTACAAACAGAATGCTCGGTATGTTTAAGAAAAAGGAGGAACCTAAGAAATGATGCAGGCATTTATTACAATTTTTTATATGATTTCTGCCGTTTTATTTATTCGAGGCATCAAGCTTTTGGGTAAAGCAGAAACGGCTCCAAAGGGTAATTTGATCTCTGCAGTAGGTATGTTGGTAGCAGTGCTTACTGTTTTAGTGGAAAAAGATGTTTTAAAAGCTTCTCTGGAAGGATATATCTGGATTGTTGCAGCAGTGGCTGTAGGTAGTGTGATTGGTTATATCTGGTCTAAGAAGGCTGAAATGACAGGTATGCCTCAGTTAGTTGCTCTTTTTAACGGCTTTGGTGGTTTATCCTCTTTCTTAGTGGCATTGTCACAGTATCTTACGACTCCGGCAGATGCTGTAGAACCTTTCACAGCGTCTACCCTGGCAATCACCGTTGCAATTGGTGCGATTACCTTTACCGGTTCCGTGGTAGCATGGGGCAAGCTGGATGGCAAGTTTTTCAAAAAGAATTTGAGACTTCCTGCAAAGAACGTGATTAATGCAGTTTTATGTATTGCAGGCCTTGTTGGTGTGGTAATGTACACAATCAGTAAGGGAAATGTTTCCTTAGGAATAGTAGGTGTGGCATTGGTTGCGTTGACGTTCCTTATTTTAGGTTTTACCATGGTATGGCCTATCGGCGGTGGTGACATGCCGGTTATCATTTCTCTGTTAAATGCATGCTCCGGTTTGGCAGCTGCTTTTGCAGGTCTTGCTATTGGTAACTCTGTATTGGTTGTATCCGGCTGTCTGGTTGGTACATCCGGTCTGATCTTAACGATTATTATGTGTAAGGCTATGAACAGAACGTTGTTTAGCTTATTGTTCTCCAGTTTTGGCGGCGGTTCTTCTTCCAAGAAGGCTGCAGGCGAAGCAAAAGAGCCAAAGGCTATGAGTGTAGAGGATGCTTACCTGGTACTGGAGGCAGCAAGAAATGTTGCTATTATTCCGGGCTATGGTATGGCGGTTGCACAGGCACAGCATGCAGTAAAGGATTTGTGTGACCGATTAGAAGACAATGGCTGTGAAGTAAACTTTGCGATCCACTCTGTTGCAGGACGTATGCCGGGTCATATGAATGTATTGTTGGCAGAAGCAAATATTGAATATGAGAAATTAAAGACTGCAGATGATATGAATCCTCAGATGCCAAACGTAGACGTTGCAATTGTAATTGGTGCAAATGACGTTGTTAATCCATCCGCATTGGATGATGAGACATCTCCATTATACGGTATGCCGATTATCAATGCTTTCGAGGCCAGAATGGTATTTGTATTAAAGCGTGGACGTGGTACCGGCTTCTCCGGCATTGAGAACCCATTGTTTACGAACGACAATACCGTTATGATTTATGGCGACGCTAAACAGACCATTTCTGCTTTGGTAAGTGAATTTGACAATGTCTAATAAAAGCATGTTAAAAGAGATTCCTTTTTGAAAAGGTATCTCTTTTTGCATGAATTTATTATTGTTTCATCTGCCACATTGTAGTATACTTTGATTAGCGATATGATAAGAGGTCATTATGAAGCAGAAGAAAATCATTCCAATTACCCATATAGTAAATAAGCATATTACCGTTTCTGTTCCGGGGTCTAAGAGTATAACGAACAGGGCACTTCTTCTTGCTACTCTGGCAGAGGGAAGGAGCAAATTAGGTGGTGCCTTGTTTAGTGATGATTCCAGACACTTTTTAAAATGTGTGGAGGATTTGGGCTTTGAGACGGTAGTGGATGAGCCGGGCAGACACATACAGGTGACAGGACTTGGGGGTTCGGTTCCAAAGAAAGAGGCAAGTATATATGTAGGCAGTGCAGGTACGGCAGCACGCTTTTTGGCAGCGTATTTAGGTTGTAGCGAGGGTAAGTTTTATCTGGATGCATCTGCGCAGATGCGTAAACGTCCTATGGAGCCGTTGTTAAAGGCGCTTAAGAGTGTGGGTGCGGAAATAACCTGCACAGAGGAGCTAGGGCATTTTCCGATGGAAATATGCGGTCAGGGTATTACCAATCAGCATATTACGGTTGATATTGACAAGAGTTCACAGTTTTTAAGCGCACTTTTGATTTCCGGGTGCTTATCAAAAGAGGACTTGCATATTCATATAGAAGGCAGTCATGGTATGGCGTATATTCAGATGACCATGGGTATGATGGAGCAGTTTGGTGTCCGTGTAGAGCAAGTGTCAGAAAGAGAGTACGTCATTCCGGCAGGACAGAGCTACAAGGCGCTGGATTATTACATAGAGCCGGATGCTTCCGCAGCAGCTTATTTCTGGGCCATGGCGGCGGTGCTTGGTATTTCTGTGACGGTAGAGCATATGCATTTTGATTCCCTTCAAGGAGATGTGGAGTTTGCAAGAATTTTGGGGCAGATGGGTTGCAAGGTAGAAGATCGTGCAGAAGGAATAACAGTTACAGGACCGGAAAATGGTGTATTAAAGGGTATAGACGTGGATATGCATGCCTGCTCCGATCAGGCTATTACGCTGGCGGCTATTGCACCGTTTGCAGATGGACCGGTTCGCATTACAGGCATCTCACATATCAGGCTGCAGGAAAGCGACAGAATTGCAGCCATTGTGGAGAATTTGACGGCACTGGGTGTGCGTGTGGAGGAAGAGCCGGATGGTGTGGTAATTTATCCGCCCACAGCAGACAGCATGAAACCAGCCGAAATCCAAACCCACGACGATCACAGACTGGCTATGGGTTTTGCAATTACAGGACTTCGTAGCCCGGGGGTGACGATTTTGGATCCACTTTGCTGCAGGAAAACCTTTGAGAATTATTTCGAAGTGCTGGATGAGACAGTGCAAAAGATACAGGGAAATTAAGCACCATGCAGGACAAGAGGCATGATTTGGAGGAATATATGGCAACAGATTTACTTATTTTAAGAGACCGGATTGATGACATAGACAAGCAGATTGTAGAGCTTTACGAAAAACGTATGGAGGTCTGCAAGGAGGTAGCCGAGTACAAGATTGAGACCGGCAAGAAGGTATTTGATAAGGTACGAGAGGCAGAGAAAATTGAAAAGGTAAAGAGCATGGCAAGCACGGATTTTCATAAGCATGCAGTACAGGAGCTTTTTGAGCAGATTATGTCTATCAGTCGCAAAATGCAGTATCAGCTTTTGGCGGAGCATGGCTGTATTGGTAATTTGCCGTTTATTGCCACGGATGATTTGGGCACCAGGCAGGCCAGAGTGGTATTTCAGGGAACAGAGGGGGCATATTCCCAGGCTGCCATGAATCAGTTCTTTGGCAAGGAGATTAAGAGCTTCCACGTGGATACCTTTAGAGACGCCATGAGTGCCATTGAGGAGGGCAGTGCGGACTTTGCAGTGCTGCCGATTGAAAATTCTACGGCAGGTATTGTAAACGAAATTTACGACCTTTTAACAGAGTTTGAAAACTATATTGTGGGCGAACAGATTATCAAAATCGAGCATTGTCTGATGGCAGTTCCGGGCACCAAGATCAGCGATATCAAGACCGTGTATTCTCATCCCCAGTCCTTAATGCAGTCTTCCAATTATTTGAGCAAGACCGGCTGGCAGCAAATCAGCATGAAAAATAATGCTTTTGCAGCCCAGAAGGTAAAGGAGGACGGCTTGACAAACCAGGCTGCCATTGCCAGTGAAGTGGCTGCTGAAATTTATGGTTTGGAAATTTTAGAAAAAGGTGTCAATAATTTAAAGGACAACAGCACCAGATTTATTATCGTAACAAACCAGAAGGTATTTAAAGAGGATGCGAACAAAATCAGCATTTGTTTTGAAGTGCCAAACGAAAGCGGCTCCCTGTATCACATGCTTTCTCATTTTATTTACAATAATTTAAATATGACCAAAATCGAGTCCAGACCTTTGGAGGGTCGCAATTGGGAGTATCGCTTCTTTATTGATTTTGAAGGTAATCTGGCAGACAGCGGGGTAAAGAATGCGCTCCGGGGTCTTAGAGAAGAAGCCCGCAATATGAAGATTTTGGGCAACTATTAAAAATAAAAATGCTTGAGTAATAGGATGTAATAAAATGAAATGCATGAAGAAAATTATTCTTGGTAGTGCATCTCCCAGACGGTGGGAGCTTTTGGCACAAATCGGTCTGGATTTTACGGTGGTAACCAGCGATTGTGAAGAAAAGGTCACAAGCACAGTGCCGTCCCAGGTGGTGCAGGAGCTGTCTCTGATGAAGGCTAGAGACGTATTTAACAAGATATCCTGCAATGTCACAGACAATGGCCGGTATGCGGCTTATAACCCGTCAGAAGTACTTGTAATCGGTGCAGATACCATTGTAGCATTGGAAAATGAGATACTGGGTAAGCCTCACTCCAAAGAAAATGCAATTTCTATACTGAACCACTTGCAAGGAGCTATACATCAGGTATATACTAGTGTTAGTTTTGTATGGGAGGAAAAGGGTCAGGTTATGACCCATACCTTTTATGAGAAGACGGACGTAGAAGTGCTTCCTATGACAGAACAGGAAATTTTATACTATGTAGGGCTTGATACCTGCATGGACAAGGCAGGAGCTTATGGTATTCAGAATGAGTTTGCCTGCTTTGTAAAGGGCATTCACGGTGACTACAACAGCGTGGTAGGCCTGCCGGTAGGAAGAGTATATCAGGAACTACAAAAACTATCTTTACTTAAACTTTAGACAAGCGAGGGAAAGACATGAAAAAAGCAGTCATCTTTGATTTGGATGGCACATTAGCAGACTCTTTGGAGTCCATTCAGTACTGCGCAAATTATGCGATTGGTACATGCGGTTATCCTGAAATTCCTTTAGAAAAGTACAAGCTTTTTGTTGGTGATGGTGCAGATACGCTGATAAAGCGCTGTCTGGCTTATTCCGGGGACGTAGAAGGAGAATTTTTTGAAAAGGCCTTTTTGCAATACCAGATTTTCTTTAAAGAAAATTGCATGCACAAGGTAAAGCCTTATGAGGGCATTGTAGAGGTGCTGGATGCCTTAAAGGAAGCAGGTATTAAGCTTGCCGTATTTTCCAACAAGCCACATGAAAGAACCATAAATGTGGTAGAAAGTCTTTTTGGAGCAGGCTATTTTGATGAAATACTGGGTCAGACCGATGACAGACCCAAAAAGCCAAATCCGGGCGGTGTATTTTATCTGGCAGAAAAGTTAGGCATAGATGTGCAGGATATTGCATATGTTGGTGATACCAGCACAGATATGATGACAGGTAAAAATGCCGGAGCATGGACCATTGGCGTGTTGTGGGGTTTCCGTGACAGGGCAGAACTGGAAAAGTATAAAGCAGACGTGATAATTGAGCGTCCATCAGATATCTTGTCACAGATGCTTTAATATTTTGTATTAGTAATTAAAAGGAGCGAATGAATTATGCATGAATTTGACGAAGCTGTATTACAGTGTTTTTTGGACAATCAGGAACAGTTGTTTTCCAAAACAGTAATGAGTACTTACGAGGAGGCCGAGGAATTTTTGCTTGATAGTATGGCAGTGATTGTTAATTCTGTAAATGAAATCTGGGAATTCTTTGAAGAGGAAGGCCTGGACACAGACGGCATGACCGGCGACGAAATTTTGGAGGCAGCTGAGGTATTTGTTATCGGAGACGGCCGCTATCTGATTGTAGAAGCATAATAAAATCTAAATATAAAATATAATGAAAATCCTACCTGTGATAAGGTGGGATTTTTGTGTTAACCACTTATATGGACGATATATCGTCTTTTACTAATATGCTTTAAAATAAATCTGGTCGAAAGAATAACAGTGTTTATAAAAAGTTTACAAATTTCAAGAATGTTGCTACAGACTATTTAATTTAAAATTGTTATAATAATACTAGAGAGTAATCGTGTACAAGGTGGAAGCCTCTCTCACCAAAGATGGAAGGGAGGTGGTGCGAATGGATACATACGAAGTAATAAGTTTATTGTTCCTCGGTGGTTCGTTTCTCATCGCGCTCCTGTCTTACATAGATAGGCACAACAAGCGTAAGTAAAAATTCCTACCTTTGTACTTAGCAGGTTCAAGGTAGGAATTTTTCCCTATCATGAGGCTAACCACTTTGTGGGCGGTTGCTCTTTTCATATTTATAATACCATGTGTAGGGCAGAATTGCAAGCCCACAAAACCCCTTGTTGAAAAATCCTTCAAGGTGTGGTATGATAAATTGGTATTATTGTCGTTAAGTATGCCTGTTAGGAGGATTATATGAAACTGAATACGAATTTAGCTTATTTACTAAGGGATTTAGAATATACTGTTTTGCAGGGTAGTGTTGAAGGTGAGGTTACTGCGGTAATCAACGATTCCAGGAAAGCCTGTCCGGGATGTTTATTTTTGTGTATTCCCGGAGCACGTGTGGATGGCCATGATTTTGCTGCGGAAGTAGCAGCGAAGGGGGCAAAGGTGCTGATTGTGAATAGGCCGGTAAAGGTGCCGGGGGATGTGACGGTCATTCAGGTGGAGGATACCAGATATGCCATGGCATTTATTTCTGCAGCATATTTTAATCATCCTGCGGAGAAGCTTAAAACCATTGGCATTACCGGCACCAAGGGTAAGACTACCACGACCTATTTGGTGAAGTCTATTTTGGAAAAGACCGGTTTGAAGGTAGGTCTGATTGGCACGATTGAGATTATTATTGGAGATACCCGTATTTCAGCTGCCAATACTACACCGGAGTCTTATACACTTCAGGAATATTTTGCCCGTATGGTGGATGAGGGGCTGGATGCAGTGGTAATGGAGGTGTCCAGTCAGGGGCTTATGCTTCACAGAACCCAGGGGTTTGTGTTTGATTATGGTATTTTTACCAATATGGAGTCTGACCATATCGGGCCGGATGAGCATGCCAGCTTCGAGGAATATATGGCATGTAAGGGGCTTTTATTTAAGCAGTGTAAGGTAGGTATTGTAAATGGTGACGACAGTCACGTAGATACTGTTATAAAGGGACATACCTGCAGCATCGAGCGTTACGGTTTTGGGGAAAACAATGATTTGCGCGCTGTTAATATGCGTTTGGTGAAGACACCGGGTAAGTTGGGGGCTGCTTTTGAGGCTGTAGCAGGAAATTTGGGAACCAAGAAAGTACAGCGTTTTGCCGTAGAAATTGCCACACCGGGCAAGTTCAGTATTTATAATGCATTGACAGCCATTGCTATTTGTCTGCATTTTGGGGCAAGTGAGGATACGATTAAGCAGGCGCTTTTAGAGGCCAAGGTAAAGGGGCGTATAGAAATGGTGCATGTGTCTGATGACTTTACACTTATGATAGATTATGCACACAATGCAATGTCTTTGGAAAGCCTGCTTTCCACGTTAAAGGAGTATGAGCCGCATCGTCTGGTGTGTTTGTTTGGCTGCGGCGGCAATCGTTCCAAGCTTCGTCGTTTTGAGATGGGTGAGGTCAGCGGCAGGTTGGCGGACGTTACGATTATTACCTCTGACAATCCACGTTTTGAAAAGCCGCAGGATATTATTGATGATATCAAAATAGGTATGGCCAAGACAGATGGTAAGTATATCGAAATTTGCGACCGTAAGGAAGCAATCCGTTATGCAATCAGGCATGGTGAACCGGGGGATATTATTGTTCTAGCCGGTAAAGGACATGAGGATTATCAGGAAATTGAGGGCGTGAAGTACCCTATGGATGAAAGAGACCTTATTGCTGATATTTTGGCGGAGGAGCATACAAGGTAAAGTGCTGCCGGAAAGCATAAAGAGCGCTGAGTTTAAAGGCAATTGATGAGAGATAGGCAGACAAAATAACTTAGGAAGGAGGGAAACAAATGGAAGTATATGCAGACATTATAGTGGATATTACCCACGAAAAGCTTGACAGACCCTTCCAATATCGCATTCCCGATGCACTTGAGGATGCTGTCAGTGTAGGGTGTCAGGTGGTAGTGCCTTTTGGGGCTGCCAATAAGCAGATTACCGGTTATTGTATCGGTATTTCACATGAGACCGATTATGATCCTTCCAAAATTAAAAATATACTACAGGTTAAGGCGGGCAGTGTCTCTATAGAATCCAGGCAGATTTTGCTGGCAGACTTTATAAAGCGTAGGTATGGTGTGACTATGATACAGGCGCTCAAAACGGTGCTTCCGGTAAAGCAGTCGGTAAAGAGTCTGGTACAGAAAAGTATTTACAGAGGGCAGTCCATCGAGGAGCTTAGGGCTTACTATGCGTCTGTTAAGGATAAGGGTAATCAGAAAGCCAAGGCAAGATTGATAGAGCAGCTGTTGGTGCGGGAGACACTTGCCTTTGAAGAAGTAACCGGCAGACTAAATATTAGTAGCAGCACCTTAAAGCTTTTGGAGGAAGCCGGTCTTATAGAAATTAAAATAGCAAATAAATACCGTAATCCGGTGCAGATAGCACAGATAGAAGCTGACGGGTTTGTGTTAAGTCCTGAGCAGAGGCATATTGTGGAGACGGTTGTCAGCCATTGGTATACTGCGGTAGATAATGCATCCGGCCGGTATTACATTCACGGCATTACCGGCAGTGGCAAAACAGCCGTATATATTGAGCTTATTGCAGAAACACTAAAGCGTGGAAGGCAGGCTATTGTGTTGATACCGGAGATTTCCCTGACTTATCAGACTCTTCGACGGTTTTATGCCAGGTTTGGTGATAAGGTGTCAGTAATAAATTCCACCTTGTCTCAGGGGGAGAAGTACGACCAGATAAGGCGGGCCATGACAGGGGATATACAAGTGATTATCGGGCCTCGTTCTGCACTGTTTACACCATTTCCGGACTTGGGGCTTGTGATTATGGACGAAGAACATGAGACTTCTTATAAGTCAGAGCAAAGTCCTAAGTATCATGCCAGAGAGGTGGCAGAGGAGGTTGCCAGGTTAAATGGTGCCAGTTTGGTGCTTGGCAGTGCTACTCCGTCCATGGAGGCTTATTATCGGGTGAAGCAGGGCGAGTTTAAGCTGTTTCGGTTGGATAAGCGCCTGACAGGTGGTGAGCTACCCAAGGTAGATGTGGTGGATTTGCGCGAAGAACTTCGAAATGGCAATCGCAGTATTTTCAGTGTAAGCCTGCAGGAGAAGCTGCGGCAGCGTTTGAACAGAAAAGAACAAAGTATTTTGTTTTTAAACAGAAGAGGCTATTCCGGATTTATCAGCTGCAGAAGCTGTGGGCATGTGATGCGGTGTCCACATTGCAGTGTGTCTCTGTCACAGCATGGGGACGGGAAGCTTCACTGCCACTATTGTGGCTATACCATACCGAATGTAAAGCTGTGTCCCGGCTGCGGCTCCAAGTATATTTTGGGCTTTAAGGTGGGTACCCAGCAAATAGAAGAAAAGCTAAAAGAATTATTACCGGGGGTGAGGGTGCTTCGCATGGATGCGGATACCACCCGGACCAAGGATAGTTATGAAAGAATTTTATCCGCCTTTGCTAAAGGAGAGGCGGATGTATTGGTTGGTACTCAGATGATTGTGAAGGGACATGATTTCCCGAGGGTAACCCTGGTAGGCGTGTTGGCAGCAGATTTATCCCTGTCCTTTGGAGATTTTCGCAGTGGGGAAAGAACCTTCCAGCTGTTAACCCAGGCTGCAGGCCGTGCAGGCCGTGGAGAGCTGCCAGGTGAGGTAGTTATTCAGACCTATCAGCCGGAGCATTACAGCGTCAGGTATGCGCAGGCTCAGGACTTTGACGGTTTTTATGAGGAGGAAATGCAGTATCGGGAGCTGATGGGATATCCACCGGCAGGGAGCATGATGGCTGTTCAGTTTTTAGGCGCTGAGGAGCCTCGGGTAAAGGCCTTGGCAGAGGATTTTAGTGACTATTTAAAGGTTCTGGCAAAAGGCAGGTCCATACATGTGCTAGGGGCTACACCGGCAGCCATATCCAAGCTAAAGGACGTATATCGGTATGTAATTTATGTAAAGGCCACCAGGCCGGACACGCTTATGATTTTAAAAAATGCATTAGAAGAACGAAGGATAAAAAAGCACAGCGGGCAGGAAATTGTGCAGTATGATTTTGACCCGGTGAATATGTTTTAAGGAGATTTTTGTTATGGCAATTCGTAAGATTAGAGAAATGGGAGATGAGGTATTAACCAAGATTTCTAAGGAAGTGAAGTTTATGAGTCCCAGGACTGAGCAGTTGATTGAGGATATGTTTGATACGATGTATGAAACCGGTGGTGTAGGGCTGGCAGCTCCCCAGGTTGGTATTCTTAAAAGAATTTGTGTAATAGATTGTACAGGTGAAGATCCTATTTTACTGATTAATCCTGAAATTATTGAGATGGATGGTGAACAAACCGGTCAGGAAGGATGCCTGTCTGTACCGGGAAAGGCCGCTCAGGTGACCAGACCTAATTATGTAAAGGTACGAGCTCAGGATATCGATATGGAATGGTTTGAAATAGAAGGGGAAGAATTATTGGCAAGAGCCTTTTGTCATGAAATAGACCATTTAGACGGTCATCTTTATGTAGAAAAGGCTGAGGGACCGTTGCAGGATGTAACAGACCAGGAAGAAGAGGAATAATTGTTTATGAAAATTGTTTTTATGGGAACTCCTGATTTTGCCAGTGGTGCCTTAGAGGCACTGATTGAGGCAGGACACGAGATTACAGCAGTATATACCCAGCCGGACAAGCCAAAGGGCAGAGGTAAGGAAGTACAGATGACTCCGGTAAAGTTGGTTGCTTTAAGCAAAGGTATTCCGGTTTATCAGCCACGTCGTATCAAAGAGGCTGAGGAAGTTGCTCGTTTAAAGGAAATTCCTGCAGATATTTTTGTGGTGGCAGCCTTTGGGCAGATTTTGTCTCAGGAAATTTTGGATATTCCGAAATTTGGCTGTGTCAATATTCATGCCTCACTATTACCCAAATATCGTGGTGCGGCACCTATTCAGTGGGCTGTTATTGACGGGGAGGAAAAGACCGGTGTGACCATTATGCAGATGAATGCAGGCTGTGATACCGGTGATATTTTGTATACCAAGGAATATATTTTAGAGCCAAAGGAGACCGGTGCCAGCTTATTTGACAGGCTGATGGTGTTGGGGGCAGAGGCGATTGTGGAGGCTTTGCCGTTACTGGAAGCAGGTGCGCTTACTCCTGTGCCGCAGAACGAAGAGGATGCTACCCATGCAGCCAAGCTGACCAAGCAGTTGGGAGAAATGGACTTTACCCAGTCTGCTGTAGTGTTGGAGCGACTGATAAGAGGATTAAATTCCTGGCCTAGCGCCTACACTTATTTTAGAGGCAAGCAGTTGAAAATCTGGGAAGCAGAGGTTGTTGCGCTGCCGGATAACGGAGCAGCAGGTGCAGAACCAGGCGGTGGTGCCGGGACAGCAGTCCAGACTCCGGGTACGGTCATTGCAGTAGACAAGCAGAGCTTTACCGTAGCAACAGGCAAAGACTGTTTACAGATTTTGGAACTGCAAATCGAGGGTAAAAAACGCATGGCTTGTAAAGACTTTTTATTAGGATACCCTGTTGCAGTGGGTGAAAAATTAGGATGAGGTATTAAATATGCTATTATTTGGTTTTGGATATGGTTATCCGATATATTATGGATTTGATAGAACATATCTTTTGGTGTTGGTGGCGGCGATTTTCAGCTTGTGGGCCAGTGCCCGTGTGAATTCCACATACAACAAATATGCACAGGTACGCTCCATGCAGGGCATTACCGGTGCTGAGGCGGCCCAGAGAATTTTATATTATGCAGGGCTTACGAATATCCGTGTGGAGCATGTAAGCGGTAATTTGACGGACCACTATGACCCTAAATCCAAGGTGCTGCGTTTATCAGATGCTACTTATGGAAGTACTTCCGTAGCAGCCATCGGTGTGGCAGCTCATGAGTGCGGTCATGCCATTCAGGACCAGCAGGGGTATGCTCCGCTCAGATTACGCTCTACTTTAGTACCGGTAGCCAGTCTTGGCAGTAAGCTGGGCTTACCGATTATTTTGTTTGGTATTCTTTTGGGATCCAACTATACCCTGGTGCAAATTGGTATATGGGCCTTTTCTTTGGCTGTTTTGTTCCAGCTGGTCACGTTGCCGGTAGAGTTTAATGCTTCCAGAAGAGCCATGGACATTTTAGAAAGCAGAGGTATTCTGGGTAGTCAGGAGCTTCCAATGTGTAAAAAGGTTTTATCTGCAGCGGCTATGACTTATGTAGCAGCGGCAGCTTCTTCCGTATTGCAGTTACTAAGACTTATACTTTTGTTTGGTGGTAACCGCAGACGCAGAGATTAGGTTAATAAATTAGGAAGGACGGAGTTTACGCATGGTAAACACAGTCAACACAAGAGAGTTAGTATTAGATATTTTAATGGCAATTGAAAAGGGTGAGGGGTTTTCTCACAAGCTGTTAAAGGATACTTTAGATAAATATGATTATTTGGAGCGTAAGGATAAGGCTTTTATAAAGCGTATTGTGGAGGGAACACTGGAGAGACAGATGTATCTGGACTTTATTATCAATGCCTATTCCAATACACCGATTAAAAAAATGAAGCCTCTTATTCGGACGCTGCTTCGTATGAGCACCTATCAGCTGATTTTTATGCAGGTGCCGGACAGAGCCGTTTGCAATGAGGCGGTAAAGCTGGCGGCTAAGCGCAAATTTGTCAATTTAAAGGGCTTTGTGAATGGGGTGCTGCGAAAAATTGCTGCTTCCAAGGATAGCCTTCCTGCACCGTCCAGAGAGGATATGGCAAGCTACCTGTCCATCACCTATTCTATGCCGGTATGGCTGGTAGAAAAATGGCTTAAGGAGCTTGGTGAGGAGACTACAGAGGGGATTTTAAAGAAGTTTTTGGAAATCAGTCCTGTTACTATACGAATGAAGGAAAGTGTCAGTGCTGAGGATAAGGAAGCTTTGCTTGACCAAATGAAGGAACAGGGCATAGAGGTGGAGGCACACCCTTATTTGCCATATGCTTATACCTTGTCCCATTTGGAGGGCATGCATCAGGTTCCGGGTTTTTCTCAGGGTCTCATTGCAGTGCAGGATGTAAGCAGTATGCTGGCAGTAGAGGTGACAGGTATAAAGCCGGGGGATATGGTGTTGGATGTTTGTGCAGCACCGGGTGGCAAAGCTATGCTTGCAGCGGAGAAGACAGGTTCTACAGGGCTGGTAATTGCCAGGGATTTGTCCGATATGAAGGTGTCCTTTATTGAGGAAAATGCAGGAAGAATGTGTCTGGACCAGGTGCGTGTACAGGTCCATGATGCTACTGTTCTGGATGAGTCCATGATTGGCAAGGCAGATGTAGTAATAGCAGACTTACCTTGTTCCGGACTTGGCATCATTGCGAAAAAGCGTGATATTAAATATAACGTTACACAGGATAGTCTGGTGGAGATTCAGGCATTGCAGAGACAGATTCTGGATGTAGTAAGCAGGTATGTAAAGCCCGGTGGTGTATTGCTTTACAGTACCTGTACCATCAATCCTATGGAAAATGAAGACAACAGAGAATATATCATAAAGGAGCTTGGCTTTGTGGCTGAGAGTCTGGATGCATATTTGCCGGAGGCTTTAAGAAGTGAAGACACCAGAGAAGGATTTTTACAGTTGATTCCTTCCGTGCATCAGACGGATGGCTTTTTTATCAGTAGATTTAAGAAAAATTAAGATTATGTATAGAGGAAAAGCATACATATGAGTTTAGAACTTAGTATAGCAGGCAACAAAAGGGATATCAAATCCCTGACCCTTCAGGAATTAACGGATGAACTGAATATATTGGGCGAAAAGCCATTTCGGGCAAAGCAGCTTTACCAGTGGATGCATGAAAAGCTGGCCCGTTCCTATGAAGATATGACCAACATTTCCAAGGCTTTAAAGGAAAAGCTGAAGGCTGATTTCACTTATACCAGTCTGAATATGGTAACCTTTCAGGAGTCTCAGATAGACGGCACCCGTAAATATTTATTTGAACTGGCAGACGGCAATGTAGTAGAGAGTGTCTGGATGAAGTACAAACATGGCAATAGTGTATGTATTTCTTCACAGGTGGGGTGTCGTATGGGCTGCAGATTTTGTGCGTCTACCTTGGATGGTTTAGAACGCAATTTGCTGCCGGGAGAAATGTTGGACCAGATTTACTATATTACCAGGCATACAGGGGAGCGTGTGTCCAATATAGTGGTTATGGGTACCGGAGAGCCTATGGACAATTACGACAATTTGCTTCGGTTTATTCACATGCTGTCTGATGAAAATGGTTTAAATATCAGTCAGAGAAATATTACGGTGTCTACCTGTGGCATTGTGCCACGTATCAGGCAGCTGGCAGAGGAGAATTTACAAATTACACTTGCTTTATCTCTCCATGCCACGACAGATGAAAAACGACGTAAATTAATGCCCATTGCAAACGCATACAGCCTAAAAGAGGTGTTGGAGGCATGTGCATATTATTTTGATAAAACAGGACGCAGGCTGACCTTTGAATATTCTCTTGTAAGAGGTGTCAACGATACCGAGGAGGATGCAAAGGAGCTTGTGGAGCTGGTAGGACATTTGAACTGCCATATTAATCTGATTCCGGTAAATCCCATTGAAGAGCGTGATTTCAGAGAATCAACTGCCCAGGCAATTCATGCTTTTCAGAACAGACTGGAGAGAAGCAGACTTCAGGTTACGGTTCGTAGAGAAATGGGGCGTGATATTGATGGTGCCTGTGGACAGCTTCGTAGAAGACACAAGAAAGAGATGTAAAGGAGAGCCCTGATATGTTAGAAGCCTTTTCTATATCAGATGTCGGCAAAAAAAGACAAATTAATCAGGATTGTGTAGATATTTCAATGACTCCTGTGGGAAATTTACCGAATTTATTGTTACTGGCAGATGGCATGGGAGGACATAAGGCAGGCGATTATGCGGCACGCTACACCATTGATACTATCAAAAAGGAGGTCAATGTCAGTCCCGAGACCAATCCGGTGCATATATTTGCAGAGGCTATTGAATATGCCAATGCACACCTATATGAAAAATCTTTAAATAATGCTAATTTTGAGGGGATGGGCACCACTTTAGTGGCTGCTACCTGCATAGAGCAGAAGTTAAGTGTTGCCAATATCGGCGATAGTAGGTTATACTTAATAAGACAAAATAAAATGGTACAGGTAACCAGAGACCACTCTTATGTGGCTGAGCTTGTACAAAAGGGCGGTATTGATAAGGAAACTGCCAAAAATCACCCTAAGAAAAATTATATTACCAGAGCAGTAGGCGCTTTCGAAAGGGCAAATGCAGACTATTTTTATGTGGAGACCAAGCCGGGGGATATTATTCTCATATGCTCCGATGGTCTGAGCAACATGTTGACCGATGAGGAAATTTTATCCATGATTTATCAGGAAGAAGATTTAGAATTGACATGTCGCAAGTTAGTACAGGCTGCAAATGAAAAGGGAGGCTTTGATAACATTTCTGTTATCCTGGCCAGAACCGTGGAAGTTTGAAAGGAGAATCCGATTTTATGATTAAGCTGGGAATGCTTTTAGGGGATCGATATGAGGTCATAGAAAAGATAGGAACCGGTGGCATGAGCGATGTATACAAAGCCAAAGACCACAAGTTAAATCGTTATGTTGCAGTAAAGGTGTTGAAACAGGAATTTAGTGAAAACGCTAATTTTGTTTCTAAATTTATTGTGGAAGCACAGGCAGCAGCAGGACTGATGCATCCGAATATTGTAAATGTATATGATGTTGGGGAGGAAGCCGGTATTCATTATATTATTATGGAGCTGGTAGAAGGTATTACCCTCAAAAAATATATCGAAAAAAAAGCCAGACTTTCTTTTAAGGAAGCGGTAAGTATTGCTATTCAGGTATCCATGGGTATTGAAGCAGCACACAATAATCACATTATTCACAGAGATATTAAACCCCAGAATATTATTATTTCCAAAGAGGGTAAGGTAAAGGTTACAGATTTTGGTATTGCTAAGGCTGCTACCAGCAACACCGTTACCTCTAATGTGATGGGGTCTGTACATTATACCTCTCCGGAGCAGGCCAGAGGCGGATACAGCGATGAAAAGAGTGATGTATATTCACTGGGTATTACGCTGTTTGAAATGCTTACAGGTCGTGTCCCGTTTGATGGAGAAACAACCGTTGCTATTGCAATTAAACATATTCAGGAACCTATGCCAAGCCCTAGGGACTATATCAGTGAGTTACCGGTCAGTGTAGAGCAGATTGTGTTAAAATGCTGCCAGAAGCCGGTAGACCGCAGATATCAATCCATGGCGGCCTTGATAGAGGATTTAAAGCAGGCATTATTAAATCCCGATGAGGATTTTGTGCAGATTGCAGACCCTGCCGAAGCAGGAGCAACGCGTATGATTAATGCAAACGGCTGGACAGATGAATTTGATGAGGAGCCAAAATATCATACAAGGCATACCGGCCGCACGGCACATACCACCGGCACCTTAAAGCTTCGTACAGACCGGATTCCGGAGGAGCTTTTAGAAGAGGAAGAAGAGGTGGAAGCACATGAGTGGCGTGTGGAGAAGGTGACTACTGCGGTCATGGTAGTGATTGGTATTTTAATTGTGTGCATGATTGTGTTCCTTGCATCCAAGATTTTAGGTTTTTTTGACAATGCCGATACCAGTGAATATCACGATAGTCAGGTTACCTCAGAAAGTCTTTTAGAGACCGGTACGGTAAGTAAGGTGGAGATGCCGGCCGTTATTGGTGAAAAAGAAGAAAAAATGGTACCGATTTTGCGTGCTAAGGGATTAGAGGTTCGTATTTTTGAGGAGGAATCCTTGGAGTATAGTGCCGGTGTCATTTTATACAGTGACGTAGAAGCAGGCACTATTTTAAAAGAAGGTGATGTAGTTACCATTACGGTCAGTACAGGCGCAGGCGCCATTGAAATTGAAAGTGTAGTGGGCAAAAGCTTCGAGGAGGCCAAGCTTATTTTAGAGCAGCAGGGCTTTATCGTAAATAAGTCTGAAAGCTATAATAACGAAGTGGCCAAAGGCTATGTTGTCAGTCAAAATCCGGCCGGTGGTCGAAAGATTACCAAGGGCACTGCAGTAGCACTGGTAGTCAGTCTGGGAGAGGACAAGGTTCGTGTACCCCATGTCCTTGGCATGACCTTGGATATGGCTAAGAGTGAAATGAATGCAGCAGGTGTTAAGGTGGACAAAATCAAAGAGGTATACCATGACACTGTTGAAGAAGGTAAGGTTTGCTCACAGAGCTATCCGGTAGGCGCCTACATTGAAAAAAATGTTTCTGTAGATTTGGAAATCAGCAAAGGGCCACAGCCCTCCACGTACGCTTACAAAGCAAGCATTGAGGCTCCAAGCCCGGCAGAAGCTCCTGAATATCAGACAGGTGATGTGGTGGATTTATCGCTGGTAACGGCTGAAGGCAAGATATTATTGAGCACCAGTACCAGCTCTTTCCCTTATCCGGCAGATTATTCCGGTATTACTTCTTCTACGGGCATTATTACCATGACCTATTATTATGAAGTAGTGGTAGAGGCTGCAACGGCCGATAAGCCTGCGGTTACTGAGAAAAGGTCCAAAAGTTTTATCAGGGAAGTAAACTTTACAGAGGAATAATATATGCAGGACATATTTAAAGGGAAAATCACCAAGGGAATTGCGGGCTTTTACTATGTATATGTGCCTGGAAAGGGCATGTTTGAGTGTAAAGCCAAAGGCATTTTTCGTAAGGATAATATAAAACCGCTTGTAGGGGATGATGTGTCCATACAAATCCTCTCTGAAGAGGAGAAAACAGGTAATATTATTGAAATACTGCCCAGACGGAGCAGTCTTATACGTCCGGCGGTGGCCAATATTGACCAGGCTATGATTATTTTTGCCATTCGTAAGCCGGATGTAAATTTAAACTTGCTGGATAGGTTTCTGATTCAGATGGAGCAGCAAAATTTAAAAACCATTATTTGCTTTAATAAAGCAGATTTGGAGAATGGCGACGGACCAAGCAGCCAGAGCCTGAAAGATATTTATACAAAGGCCGGTTATGAGGCAATGGTTATCAGTGCTAAGGAGGATGACAGCATTGATAAGGTGCTTGCCTGTCTGAAAGGCAAGACTACCACGGTGGCAGGTCCCAGTGGTGTCGGAAAGTCTACCTTAATCAATCGCTTACAGTCTGATACACAGATGGAAACCGGCAGCATCAGTATGAAAATTGAGCGCGGTAAGCACACTACCCGCCACAGCCAGCTGATACCCATATCAGAGGACACTTATATACTGGACACTCCCGGTTTCAGCTCTTTGTCCGTCTTTGATATGGAAAAGGAAGAACTGGAGGCTTATTACGAGGAATTCCAGCCACTTGTGGGTGGCTGTAAATTTACCGGATGCTCCCATATTCATGAGCCGGTCTGCGGCGTGAAGGAAGGAATTAAGCGTGCGGAAGTGAGCATGGAACGCTATGAAAACTACAAGCTTATATATCAGGAGCTGGCACAAAAGAAAAAGTATTAACCGCCCAGCTTATTTCTGATGGATTTTGGGCAATAACTGGACAATTATGATGCCTGCAGCAATGCAGCATAACTCTACCATAGCAAGCATATGGATGCTGCTTACGGCAGCAGATGCCGCATTTATTTTGCTATCGGATATCAGACCGGTAATCCGATTGGTAAACATAGGAACAAATACTGCAACACCAAAGGGCGCTGCAAGGTCACGAAAAAGTCCGTAAGTGCCGGTACCTGCACCTGCTGTCTGGGCAGAAAGCCCGGAAAGAACAATTTTCATGAAAATCGTTGCATTTGCGCCAAGTCCAAATCCCAGGATGCCAAGAGAAGCCGCCAGTGTCAGAACAGATGCCTCGGCTGTGAAAAGCAGCATAATGCCACAGCCTATAGCAGTCAGAAAAAGGGAGCCGGTTAAAATACGCTTGGGCTCAAAACGGTCAGCCAAAGGACCTAAGAGAATGGAGCCCAGTGACATGCCAAGATACATAATAGAAATAGCATAGCCGGAAATAACCGTATTATCCGGCTGTGTATAATTTACAAATACAATCACATTGGTCATATTGGCCTGCATCAATCCCTGGGTGAGAAAAAGAATGATAACAGGAAGAATAAAAGCTTTCCTCTTCATAAAACGGCCTGAAAGGATGGGATTGGCAGCATGCCTTTCTGAAAAAATCAGTCCCATAAGGGCAAAAGGTGTTAAAACAAGTATGATGAAAAAGGCCGGAGAGGACCAGCCCAGATTCTGTCCAAAAGATGGAATGCACAGCAAAAGACTGAAAAATATTATAATAAAAACAGCGCCGGCACTGTCAAAGGCCTTGATTTTTTTGGGGGTAAATAAATTTTTGGGATGTGTCAGGTGACATAAACCAAGAAATATTGCTGATAATGCTGCACAAACCCACATTAAAATACGCCAGCTAAAGGCGCCAAGTATTAATCCACCCAGTGTTGGCCCAAAGATAACAGCACTGCTGGAAATCAGCATATAAAGAGAAAACCCCTTAGCCACCTCTTTAGGTGGAAATTCCGTAATAATATAGGAAAGCACGGTAGGCGCCACAGCAGCAGTGCCGATACCTACCACAAATCTGGCGATTAACATAAACACCAGAGAAGAGGCTAATGCAGTCAGTATATTGCCAGCAGCAAAAATGGAAAGCCCCAGTAAGAGTGTGGCGCGTCTGCCCAGTACATCACTGAGCTTCCCCAGGATAGGTGCTCCTACCGCTGAAGACACGGAGAGGGTAAGGGCAGTCCACGTGGTATTGTTGTATGCAAGGTTCATATCCCGCACAAAAGCAGGACCCAGACCGGTAGTAAGCCCACCCACAAGGCCAATTAAAAAGGCTGCCAGGGCATAGGGGAGAAAACCACGCATGTGTGAAATTGATTGATGATTATTCATGAAAATACCTCACTTTTGGGATTAGTATTGCCGATAGAGTGAGAAAATATAAAAAAATCGAGGTAAAAACAAATGACAAACACAAAAAAAGAACTAATCAGAACCATGAAATTCGTTTTGTTTTCCGTAAGTGCAGGGATAATTCAGGTATTAAGCTTTACGATTATGGAAGAATTACTGCACCTGCCACACTGGGTTTCCTATTTGGTATCCCTGATACTGTCAGTATTATGGAATTTTACGCTTAACCGAAAGTATACGTTTCGTTCCGCAAATAATATTCCTGTTGCAATGATGAAGGTGGCTGTATTTTATTTAATCTTTACACCGTTATCAACATGGTGGACAGCAGTTCTTACCGGGGAAAGTGTGGGCTTAAATGAATATTTGGTGTTAATCGGTTCTATGTTGGTTAATTTTGTGACAGAATATCTGTATGACAGATATATTGTTTTTGGAAAGAGTATTGATACGGCGGTTAAGGATTAATAGAATGGTGGAAAAATGAGTATTAAGGCAGTATTATTTGATTTAGATGGCACATTGCTTCCTATGGATCAGGAGGAGTTTGTAAAAGCATATTTTGGGCTTTTGGCAAAGCGTCTTGCGACGTTGGGATACGAGGCTGAAAGGCTTTATCAGGTACTTTGGTAGGGTGTTGCCAAAATGGTCCAAAATGATGGCAGCTGCGTAAACGAAGAGGTTTTTTGGAAGGTCTTTACAGAGGCATATGGAAAAGAAAGTCTGAAAGACAAGCCCTTTATCGATGAATTTTATGAAATAGAATTTAACCGGGTACAAGCTGTCTGTGGTTTTGAAAAGGCCGCAGCAGAGGTGGTGGAAATAGTAAAGGCCGACGGGAAATATGCAGTTTTGGCTACAAATCCGCTGTTTCCTCATACTGCTACCGAAAACAGGATGCGTTGGGCAGGGCTCGTGCCGGAGGATTTTACCTTTTATACCACTTATGAAAACAGCAGGTATTGTAAGCAGAATCCGAAGTACTATGAAGAGATATTACAGAAGCCTGATTTAAAACCGGAAGAATGCATTATGGTAGGCAATGATTTCGGAGAGGATATGGTGCCCACAGAAAAGCTGGGAATACAGGGATTCCTTGTCAAAAGGATTAAACTGCATACCGTAGTAGTTGGTAAAAGGTATCATAAACGGTCAACTCCGTAGTTCAGGGAATAAGGGTTGTTACGTTTTGTTTTGCCGTTCTCTATTTTATTTGTAAGCCGGATGGGTACACGTCTGTCTCCGTCCAGAAGGAAGGCACCGGCGGTGTCTCCCGGATTATAGCGTATTTCCACGCTGCAGCGGATATATTCCATGGGAACGTCATAAAGCTGCTTTTCCAGCAGAATGGTGGCATCATTACGTACTTTTCTTTTGACACGGTATAAAAAGCAGTCGTTCAGCCAGTCCCTGCTTTTCGGCATCCTGACCCTGAAAATATCCTCCATGTACCGGACATGGGGAACCATGCCGGTGGCGGAATGTACACTGGTATTGTGTGTACGGATATACTCCGTCAGAAGCCTGTTCAGTTCCCCGATGGAAGGGATGGATGCCGTGTCAAGGGTGTCTAAGAAGCGGGTCCTTAAGGTTCTGAAATTCCGCTCCACCTTGCCTTTGCTGGCACCGTCCCTTACAGGGGTATGGATGAGCACGGTTCCCAACTGACCGCAGATTAGGGGAAGCTGGGAGTTTTTATAAGAGGCACCGTTATCCACATAAAGCTTGCCGGGGATGCCGTGTGAGGCTACGGCCTCCTTAAATACCTGAAGGAAGTTTACGCTGTTGTCCTGATAGAAAAATTTTCCGCCTACAATCATTCTGGATTTGTCATCCAGTATCATGATGCAGTAGGTTCTCCGGGTCATACCGTTTTCTGTAAGAAAAGGTCCATACAGCGTATCCGCCTGGTACATGCCGGTACAGAATTCCTCCTCAAAGGCCTTGCGGTCCTTCTGTCCCGGGGCGGATGCCCCTTTCAGGTTGTTTTTCTTGATAAAGCGCTGGAACGTGGCAACGGATGCATCTGTTTCCTTGATAAAGCCATCCATAATCATTTTGTCACGGATGCCCGTGGCGGTAAGCCCGGATACTTTTCGTGCAGCTCGTATATTTTGGCGATCATATCCGCGTCCAGCTTACGGGTATGCCCCCGATCAGAACGTTCCTTTGGTATAAGGGCATCAAATCCGCCTTTGCGGAAATCCGATTTCCAGCAGGCAAAGGTACCGGGCGTGTAGCGTACTTCACGGCCATCCGGCAACTTAAAGGGCTGCTGGGCAATCCGGACATAATAGGCAGACTTGGTCATGTCCGGATAGGTGTTGTTAAAAGCCGGCTGTATGACAGCCAGCCGCATGCTTGCAATGGCAATGCTGTTGTTTAATTCTTTCTGGTTCATAGATCATTACCTCCTGAAACCACCATACCACAGGCTATGCAGGAAAGATACTGACAGGTTATCGGATGGTACCGGGGTGGGGAGCATGGCTGTTAATCCTTTTTCTGAATGTGAGGAAAGGCTGCAGGAAGGAATATCCACAGGATTGAAAAAAAGCCTGCAGGGCACCCCCGACTCGTTTTGGCCGATTCAGATATTTCAGGCGGTCGTGCGCAGAACAATTAAAGCCAGTATTTATTTTATATATTCTCTGGGCGATACTCCGACCTTTTTATGAAATACTCTGGAAAAATACAGAGGGTCTCTAAAGCCTACGACCAGTGCCACCTCGCTTACAGTCAGATTTCGCTCATACATAAGTAATTCCTTTGCCTTTTCTATCCGCAAATTTAAGAGATACGACTGTGGTGAATATCCATATTCCTTTTTAAACAGCATGTACAAATAGTTCCTACTCAAATGAAAACTCTTTGCCATTTTCTCCACAGAAATATCATTATAGTAATTTTTCTGAATAAATTCCTTCACTTTCTGTGCTACCGTGTCTGGGAAGTCCTGCCCCTTAAAACTTGCAAGGTGTAGTGCTATGACCCGATAAATAGCCGCTTGCATCAGGGAAGCTTCTTCCCATTCACTCTGAGGATTTATATCTAACAAAACCTCCTGCAAAATTTCCTCACACACTTTCGTCTGTGCAAAAGAAAACACGCCGTTATGCAGAGGAATCCCACACTTCTTCAAAAACTCTGCCGCTCCAGGTCCCTGAAACATAATCCAGTATGCCTCATAGGGATCATCCTTGTCTGTCTCCACAATTTCCAGTTCCCCCGGACAAACCAGATAACCGCAAGTATCATCGAATTTTTCTCCGCAGAAAGTGCCGCAGCCGGCGGTAACATAATGCAAAATATACACTTCTCTTTTCATAACCTGACGAAGTCCTTTGGGAGTGCGGTTGTAGCCT